>JAGVPS010000048.1 GCA_020052135.1 Minisyncoccota bacterium | reverse complement strand
GTTCCTTGTTATAACGGTGAGCATGCGAGCGATATTTTTCCGTATCCGTTTCATATCGGCAACATTTTTTACTTTGCCCGCGCGGAGGTCAACCGAAAGCTGCCAGAGCTTCTTTTTTTCATCAGCAATATCCTTCCGTAATTCGGTTTCTGATTTTGATTGGAGTTGTTTAAAAGAATCGCTGTATTTCATAGTGCTAATTTTTAGTGACTATCCGAGTCCGTACGGGCAATTTATACCCCGCAAGGCGGAGCGCTTCCCGCGCGATAGCGGGCGGAAGTCCATCAAGCTCAAGCAGGATTCTCCCCGGACGCACCGGAAACACGTAATGGTCAACCGCTCCCTTTCCTCCACCCATAGTAATCTCAGGAGGACGCATGGTAATCGGTTTGTCGGGAAAAATGCGAATCCAGAGCTTACCTTCCCGCTTCATATAGTTTGTCACCGTGCGGCGCGCCGCTTCTATTTGCTTAGAATTCACCCAGGCCGCGCTTTCTGCTTTAAGGCCAAAGGTGCCAAACGCCAGCGTTGTGCCGCGTGTTTCGGTCATACGGTATCTTCCCCGTCCCTTGTGCCACTTTCGGTGTTTTACTTTTTTAGGCATTAACATATGGTTGGTATTTAGCCGCTAGGGTTTAGCCAATAGGGTACTATTTTTTTCTAACACCCTATACCCTAAACCCTAATCGCTAGTGGCTATTTGTGTTAGCGTTTGTCAAATACTTCTCCTTTATAGAGCCAGACCTTAACTCCGACGGTTCCGTAGGTATTAAATGCGGTCGCTTGGCCATAGTCAATGTGCGCTCGGAGCGTCTGCAACGGCAGTTTTCCTTTTGAAAGTGTTTCGCGCCGGGAAATTTCGTTCCCGTCAATCCTGCCCGAGAGCTTAATTTTTGCGCCCTTGATTTCGCGATTCTGCATAATCGCTTCCAGGTGTTTTTTCAAGACCCGCCGTCCCGGCAGACGCTTTTCAAGATCCCAGGCAATGGTCTGTGCTTCGTATTGCGCGGCGATGTCCCCCCGTTTCACCTCCTCAACGGTCAGATTTACAAACACTTTTGGTCGAATCGTGCCGCGCTTCCGTAATATTTTTAGCAGTTCCATCTCAAGCGCTTTTGAAAGATCTTCTATCCCCTTCCCCCCCCGTCCGATGACGAGCCCCGGCCGCGCCACCCGCATATAGATGCGATATGCATTGTCAGCGGTACGTTCAATATCAACACGCACAATTCCCGCGGGCGTCACTTTTGCGTGAATAATCTTCCGAAGATGGACATCTTCCTCTATTTGTTCACGCTGCTGTTTCTTGGTCTTAGCCCACCAGCGGCTTTTCCAGTTTTCTATGATGCCCAAGCGAAGGGCGTTTGGATTAATTTTTTGTCCCATAGCTTTTTATACTGATTTTCTTTGGAATATACGCTTGAAGAAACCGTCGCGCCCGTACTTCTTGTCTTTTGGCATATGCTCGCCCGCTCCTCCCTTTTTGGCTTTTTCAACCGATGTATGCTTTTCGGGTTTCTTCTCCTTTTTAACCGGCGGCTGTATCACAAAACGAGATGCCCGGGAGGCTCCGCTCGTGAGCGATAAGCTTACATGACTCAACTTCTTATGGATAGGCGTTGCACGGCCCATCGCTCGCGGCAAACTGCGCTTCAATATTGGACCCTGATCTACGCGAATTTCAGAAACAAACAAAGACGCGGCTTCCAGCTTCTGATTATTTTTTGCAGACGCAATGGCGCTTCGAAGAAGCTTTAAAAGCGGCCGGGCGCTTCGCTGAGGCATAAGCATGAGTCGCGCTTCTGCTTCGGACACCGGAAGACCGCGCAGTACGCCGGCAACTAAGCGAACTTTACGCGGAGCAATATTCAAATAGTTAAGTTTTGCGCGAGTGATCTGTTCCATATACGCATTATTTCTTAGCGGGCGTTTCAGCGGTTGCGGCTTTTGCCTTCTCAACTTCGGCGACTTTCTGCGCGGCTTCGAGTTCGCGCTGCATTTTGCCTCCGTGTTTTACAAATTTCCGAGTCAACGCAAATTCTCCCAAGCGATGCCCCACCATTTCTTCCCGAATAACTACGTCAATAAAATTTTTTCCGTTGTGAACGGCAAATACAAACCCCACCATCTCCGGCGCTATTTCAGAGTCGCGAGACCACGTTTTGATGGGTGTTTTATCTCCCGACTTAAGAAGGCTTACTTTTTTCAAGAGCCCCGCATCTACGTATGGTCCTTTTTTGCTTGATCGTGACATAATTTTAGGGTTTAGCGCATAGGGTATAGAAACTAGCGGACGAGAGAAACATAGTATAAGAAAATGCTTTACTTTACTAGTGGCTAAACCCCATACCCTATTTACCTTACTTTTGGCCGACGGGTCAGAATAAGCTTATTTGACCATTTCTTCGGACGACGTGTTTTTCTGCCGCCGGTTATTTTGCCCCAGCGGGTTTTTGGCCTTCGCGTGCCTCGAGGTTGTTTTCCTTCGCCGCCTCCGTACGGATGATCAACGGGGTTCATCACTGATCCGCGCACCGTGGGACGAATACCCAGCCAGCGCGATCGGCCGGCTTTTCCAAGTTGGAGCAGGATGTAGTCAGGATTAGACATTTGCCCTACCGTCGCAAAACCATTTGAAGAAATTTGCCGCACTTCTTTAGAACCAAGCTTCAGGGTGGTCAGCGGCCCTTCTTGGGCAACCACCTCGGCATAGGCACCCGCAGAGCGCGCAAGCTTGCCTCCTGCTCCCGCCTTAAGTTCAATGTTTGAAATAAATGTTCCGAGAGGAATCTGGGACAACCGCATTCGATTTCCCGGGCGGGCTTCGGCAATTTCCTTGGTCACGATTTCATCCCCAACTTTCAAATCTTTAACTGCGAGTACGTACCGCTTTTCTCCATCACGATATTGCACGAGCGCTATAAACGCATTCCGATACGGGTCGCGCTCAATGGTGAGTACTTTTCCTGGAATATTCATTTTGTCCTGTTTGAAATCCACAAAGCGATAGAGTTGCTTCACGCCCCCTCCTTGATGGCGAACCGTAATAACCCCGCGATTATTCCTGCCGGCGTGGCTTTTTAGCGAACCCATGAGCGGCTTATGGGGTTTGTGGCCGGTGATAAGATCCCGGTAGGGCAAACCAGTCATATTGCGCCGCGAGGGAGTTGTGGGTTTATACGATTTCATAAAATCAAAATGTAAATTTCAAAATGAAAAATTATTGGGGCAGTACGTCGAGCTTTTGACCGGACTTTAATTTCACCATTGCCTTTTTAAATCCTGGTTTTATGCCCATCGTTCTCCCGAGACGCCGTTGCTTGGCTTTGGTTCGGATAATGCGAACGTCCACCGCATGGACGCCATATGCCTCCTGTAAAGCTTTTCGAATCTCCGGCTTTGTGGCGCTTCCCTGTACTCGAAAAACATAGACGCCAAAAGCGGCGCCTTGTGTGGCTTTTTCAGTAATGAGCGGATGTTCTAAAATAAGTCGCTTCATAATAATTATTTAACTTCCGCAAGCGCTTCTCGATCAATCACAATCCGTTTATGGATCAAGGCGTCATACACGTTGAGCGATCCGAACGGCATAGTCGCTACCTTGGGCAAATTCCGCGCCGCGCGATAGAGGCTCTCATTTTTCATAGGAGGCACGATAACAGCTGAGAATGCACGGGAGTCCTTTTTTGCGTTAAAAAGAATCCGGAGCGTTCCGGCAAGTTCCTTGGTTTTCGGCGCGAGCGTATGCAAAGACTCTACGACATATATTTCTCCACCGCGGAATTTTTCTGATAAGAGCGATCGGAGCGCAAGCTTACGCTCCTTTTTGTTCATTTTTAAATCAAATACCCGACTCTTGTTCGGGCCATGGGATGCGCCGCCTCCTTTCCAAAGGGGAGAGCGGATAGATCCATGGCGCGCTCGTCCGGTTCCCTTCTGTCGCCAGGGCTTCTTGCCGCCACCAGAAACCTCTCCCCTGCCCTTCGCGTGCGCGAGCGGTGCTCGTGCCGAATTCCTCTGTACGCGAAGCGCGTCATGCACGAGTCCCGGCTTCCAGGCAATGCCAAAGACGTTCTCCGGTAATTCTACCGAGCCAACGACTTTACCTTCAATATTATATACATCAGTCTTCATAATCTATTTTATCTTTGGCTTCTGATTTCGTTCTCACAAAGCCTGCCTTAGTTTTGTGAAACGAATCAGGAGACTATCCGGACCTTACCTCCGGTATTACCAGGAACCGCGCCTTTCAAAAAAATGGTTTGCTGCGATTCATCGATGAGCGCGATCTCAAGGTTTCGAATTGTTTTTGTAACACCACCCATCCTTCCTGCCATGCGCCGCCCCGGGATGACACGTTGCGGACTCGTATTGCCGATGGATCCTGGTGCCCGAAGCCGATTCTTTTGTCCATGAGTCTTAGGACCTCCCCTAAAACCATAGCGTTTTACGACGCCAGCAAACCCTTTTCCTTTTGAGATGCCGCTCACTTTGACTCGTGCGCCTGCTTTCAGTTCCGCCATGTTCTCCGAAGAACGCAAACGGACCGGGGTTACGCCCAGAGCTTTTTCCCCTTGGAAAATCTGAGTCATTTTCAGTTTTGTGCCGGTTACGGACATAGAGGTGATATCTTCTAACAAAAACTGCTAGGAAGAGTCCCAGCAGTTTTGGGCTATCCTGAAAGATTATATAATAACTGCTTTGTGGTCTTCTTGCAAGTGTTTTCTCTATATACTAAGGTTTGAGTTTTCTCGGCTTTCTGCCCGCCTCGCCTTGCCGGCGAGTCGAGGCGGGCAGGCGTCATAAACTCAAACCTTAGTATGGAATAGGCACTTGATTTCGTTTCGCGAAGCCCTGCCTGCCGGCAGGCAGGCTGCCTTAGTTTCGTGAAATGAAGTCAAGTGCCTATGTAGAGGACTATACGCTCCGAATCTCAATATCTACCCCGGCAGGAAGATTCAACCGAGATAGAGACTCAATAATTGACTGATTGGGATTCAATATATCCAGGAGCCGCTTATGGACTCGAAGCTCAAACTGTTCACGTGAATTTTTATGCACGAACGGCGAACGATTAACCGTATATTTGCGGATCTCAGTCGGAAGCGGAATCGGACCCACCACCTCAGCATCGTGTCGTTTTGCCGTATCAATAATTTGTCGGCAAGAATTATCGATCAATTTATGATCGTACGCTTTTATCCGAAGCCGCAATTTTTCTTTTTCCGCTTCTTTCTTGGCCATGATGTGATACTAATATACTAATTATCCGTATGCGATTCGTATCATTAGTACCATTCGCCTGCCCGACTGAACGTTTTCAGTCGTTCGGGCGGGTATATTGGTATCGATACGTTATTTTATAATTTTAGTCACAATGCCAGCTCCCACGGTCTTGCCGCCTTCGCGGATAGCAAACTTCTGCTTTTCTTCCAGGGCAACCGGAGCAATAAGTTTAACCTTCAAATTCACGCGATCACCCGGCATAACCATCTCGGCGCCAGCCGGAAGTTCAACATCGCCAGTCACATCTGTCGTACGGATATAAAACTGCGGCTTGTATCCTTTAAAGAACGGGGTGTGCCGACCGCCTTCCTCTTTAGAAAGCACATAAACCTCCGCGTCAAACTCGGTATGAGGATTTACCGATCCGGGTTTTGCAAGCACTTGTCCGCGCTCCACATCCTCTTTCTTCAAACCGCGGAGCAAAATACCCACATTGTCTCCTGCTTGGCCTTCATCGAGGAGCTTATTAAACATCTCGATGCCAGTCACTACGGTCTTCTGTGTCGGCTTAATGCCAACAATTTCAATTTCTTCGTTGATCTTGACCTTCCCCCGTTCGATGCGGCCGGTGACTACCGTTCCGCGTCCTTCAATCGAGAAGATGTCTTCAACCGGCATAAGAAACGGCTTAGAAATATCGCGAACCGGTTCCGGAATATAGGTATCGAGCGCGTTGATGAGATCCAGAATTGGCTTTGCTGCCGGATCATCTACTGATTTAGCTTCGAGCGCCTTCAAAGCTGAGCCGCGGATAACGGGCGTCTGGTCTCCGGGGAAATCATATTTCTTCAAGAGCTCGCGTACTTCGGATTCAACGAGGTCAATGAGTTCAGGGTCATCTACCATATCTACTTTGTTCAAAAATACGACGAGTGCTGGCACGCCTACCTGACGAGCAAGCAGAATATGTTCCCGCGTCTGAGGCATGGGGCCGTCTGCCGCTGAAACAACAAGAACTGCTCCATCCATCTGGGCGGCACCCGTAATCATATTTTTGATATAGTCAGCATGTCCCGGAGCATCGATGTGCGCGTAGTGGCGCTTTTCCGATTCATATTCCGAGTGATGGAGCGCGATGGTAATACCGCGAGCCTTTTCTTCCGGGGCATTATCGATCTGATCTACTCCTTCTTCCTTCTTCGCAAGACCCTTCATGAAAGAGATATGCGTAATAGCCGCGGTCAAGGTGGTTTTCCCGTGATCAACATGACCGATAGTTCCGACGTTTACATGCGGCTTAGTTCGCTGAAATTTTTCTTTTTCTGCCATATTTCTCTAAAAAATAAAAAATAATTGTGATACTAATATACTAATTCATGCGAATGCTACGAATAAGATACTAACCATTCGTATGCTATTCGTATCATTAGTACAATTCGTATATTGGTATCGATACGTGTTGTCTTCGACCGACAATACTAAAGTAGTGTAGTAGGACGCGGGGAAAGTGTCAAGAAGACGGCTGTGGAAAGCTTATAACTACTTTTTACCTTCTATAATCAGCGCCTCCACACTCTTTGGAACTTCCTCATAATGGTCGAACTCTCCCGATTTCTCCTAAATCTCTGATTTAGTAAGAAATCGTGGATCCTCGATTTTGTAGCTAAATTTTTGATATTTTGAATAATCGCTCTACTGCAGCTCTACTTTTCCATCTCTTTACCTGGAGTTCCCGTTGTCACGCGCTCTTTAAGTCTATGAATGACTCTATATAAATAATCTGCCAAGGCAGGTCAGATTTAGTAGATTGAACTTTACCGGTATTATGCAACTTTAATCGCGCAAGAACATCCCTGGTACTGCCAATATAATATTTTCCGGTGACAAGCGATTTCAAAATATAAAAATTGAACATCTAAAATTTAGACAAAATCGGGACATCGTAAAGTTTACTTTTTGCCCTCTATGATAAGTTGTTCGACACTCTTAGGTACCTCCTCGTAATGATCAAACTCCATGGTAAAGTTGCCTCTTCCCTGCGTCATAGAGCGGAGTTTCGTCGCATAACCAAACATTTCACTAAGGGGTACTTTTGCGTCTATCACTTTAATGCCACCCATGCGATCAGACATCTCCTCAATACGAGCGCGTTTCGCGGATAAATCACCAGTAATATCCCCCAAGTATTCCTGTGGCATAGTGACTTGAATCTTCATGATCGGTTCCAAGATAACCGGCTTTGCACGCTTTGCTCCCTCTTGAAATGCCATAGAGCCAGCGATTTTAAATGCCATTTCCGAAGAGTCCACTTCGTGGTACGAACCGTCGTAGAGTGTTACCTGTACATCTACCATAGGGAATCCGGCAACGACACCCTTGGTTGTTGCCTCTTCAATCCCCTTCTCAACCGGCGCGATAAACTCGCGAGGAATTGAACCGCTCTTGATTTCATTTATAAATTCAAAACCTTTTCCGCGCTCAAGCGGAGCCAATCGGATGCGCACATGGCCATATTGACCGCGTCCGCCCGATTGCTTGATATACTTCCCCTCGGCTTCGGCCTCGCCCAAAATCGTTTCCTTATACGCCACCTGCGGCCGACCGACATTTGCGCCAACAGAAAACTCCCGCTTCATGCGGTCGACAATAATATCCAAATGGAGCTCTCCCATGCCGGCGATAATTGTCTCGCCCGTTTCCGCGTTGCCGCTCACGCGAAACGTGGGGTCTTCTTCGGCAAGACGGCGGAGCGCAATACCCATTCTTTCTTGATCGGCTTTTGTTTTCGGTTCAATGCGAATCGAAATAACCGGTTCAGGGAAGATGATTTTTTCCAAAATGATCGAATGCTCGGGATCGCAGAGCGTATCTCCGGTTGTCGTGCCTTTGAGCCCCACAATTGCGGCAATATCTCCGGCAGGAACCTCCTCTACTTCTTCACGATGATTCGCGTGCAAGCGCACGATGCGTCCCACGCGTTCTTGGGAGTTTTTGGTGGAGTTTAAAATATAGCTACCCCGCTTCAAAATCCCCGAGTACACCCGAAAGAACGTGAGAGATCCGACAAAGGGATCCGCGGCAATCTTAAATGCGAGCGCGGCGAACGGCTCTTCATCTTTTGGGTGCCGCTCTACTTCCGCGTGCGTGTTTGCGTCAAAGCCTTTGACCGGCGGGAGATCTGCGGGTGACGGGAGATAATCAACCACACCATCCAGCACTTGCTGTACGCCTTTGTTTTTAAGCGCGGACCCGATAAAAACTGGAATGATTTTGAGACTATTCGTTGCTTTGCGGAGCGCGCTCTTCAGTGTCGCGAGATCGGGCTCTGTTCCCTCCAGATACTTGTGGAGCAACGCATCGTCGGTTTCAACTATTTTTTCAATAAGTTCGTGGCGCCATTTTTTAACCTCTCCCGCAAATACTGCGGGAATTTCTTTTTCGATAATTTTTTCTCCCTTTTCTCCTTCAAAATAAATCGCTTTTTGAGTGAGCAGATCAATGAGACCCTCAAATCCCCCCTCACTGCCGATCGGCAATTGCACCGGAGTCGCGTTCGGATTCAACCGATCGCGAATAGATTGAAAACTCTTTTCAAAAGAAGCACCCATGCGGTCAAGCTTGTTGATAAAGCAGATGCGCGGCACTTTGTATTCATCGGCATAGCGCCAGTTGGTTTCCGACTGCGGCTCCACGCCGGCAACACCGTCAAATACCACAACCGCGCCGTCTAGGACGCGCAAACTGCGTTTTACCTCAACCGTAAAATCAATGTGCCCGGGGGTATCAATGAGATTGATGCGATATTCGTGCTTCTTTTGTTCGGCTTCGGAAAGACCCTGAACATACGTCGGTTTCCAAAAACATGTCGTTGCCGCGGCGGTAATTGTGATGCCGCGTTCACGTTCTTGTTCCATCCAATCCATAACCGTATCCCCAGTGTGCACTTCGCCGATTTTGTGGCTCGTGCCCGTATAAAAAAGAATCCGTTCCGAAACGGTGGTCTTGCCCGCATCAATGTGGGCAATGATGCCGATATCTCTTGTTTTCTCGAGTGGATATTGTCTTGCCATATATCAACGAATAACGAATTAAAGATTTATAATTCTTTTGAATGCTACTCCCTCCGACCCAAAGTTTATTAAAATCGCGAGCTTCATATTAGTTAGTTTAAGATAATTAAGAACCTGATCAATGTGTCGTTTTGAAAATATATTTCCTTTTTTAATTTCGACTACAACTTTGCCATCAACCAGAAAATCAAGGAAATTCTTACCGATAAATTCTCCTTTATAATTTAAAGGGTAGTGAACTTGTTCACGAAAGGATAATTTTTTTAGTTTAAATTCCTCACGTAAAGCTTTCTGATAGTTTTTCTCCTGATGTCCTGACCCTATCGTGTTATAGACCTCAAATGCACATCCAATAATGGCATAGCTTAATTCCGGGTGCAAAAGATCGGCTCGCTTAAGGGCTGTCTTCATTAATTAATTCGTACATTCGGTGCTAATTCGTTATTCGTTGATTCCTACCACTGGAAGTGCGCAAATGCTCGGTTTGCTTCCGCCATCCGGTGCGTATCCAGTTTCTTTTTGATTGCCGCTCCTTCGTTTTTCGATGCGGCGACCAACTCCTCTGCGAGCTTCAAGGCCATTGGTTTTCCTTTTTTTGATCGAGCCGCGCCAATGATCCAACGGGCGGCAAGCATAAATTTGCGCTCAATGCGAACCTCGCGAGGCACTTGGTAGTTCGCGCCACCGATGCGGCGCGAGGAAACCTCCACTGCCGGAGCCGCATTCTCAATTGCTTTTTCAAAAATTTGCAATGGTTTTTCTTTAGTAGTCTTTTCAATCAAATCAAACGCATCGTACAAGATTTTTTCCGCAGTCGCTTTTTTTCCCTGCTCCATCAAATAATTAATAAAACGCTGGGCGGCAACGCTGTTGTGCTTCATATCTGCGGGAATATTTCGTTTGTAGTTTCGTTTCTTACGCATAGAGGGTGTGTGATACTAATATACTAATTCATACAAATGATACTAATCGTACTAATAAACCCATTCGTATTATTTGTAGCATTAGTATTCATTCGTATATTGGTATCTTATGAGATTTTCGGTCGTTTTGCTCCATACTTGCTCCGCTGTTGCTTGCGCGCTTCTACTCCGCTCGTATCAAGGACGCCACGGACAATATGGTAGCGCACGCCCGGCAAGTCCTTAACCCTGCCGCCACGGATCATAACGACCGAGTGTTCCTGCAAATTGTGTCCTTCGCCTGGGATATACGCAGTGACTTCCATGCCGTTCGTGAGCCGCACACGCGCGACTTTACGAAGCGCTGAGTTTGGCTTTTTAGGGGTTGTGGTAAACACCTTAATACAAACACCTCTCTTAAATGGAGACGCTGACCGCACGGGCCGGTTCTGGATGGTATTAAAATACCGCCTCAGCGCCGGAGCTTTGGATTTGTATGCTAATGGCTTTCTGCCTTTTCGGACTAATTGTCTGAGAGTGGGCATGTATTTCTAATTACCAATTACTAATTACTAAACAATGCAACCAATAATAGCAGAAGCAACTTGAGTGTCAAGAAACTGCGTCAAATAAAAAAGGAGTGGTTTAAAGTCGCACTCGGGACTGATGGCGTTACTCCACCTTGTGTTTCACTTTGAAGGAGTCAAGCGCAAGGAAGATTCCGGCAAGCATCGTGCTCGCCCAGAAGTTCAAACCAATCGCATTACTGAAACCAGTAGCGATGAGTGCACCAGCCGCCATGGCTCGCCAATTCATGAAGCACCTTTCAGGTCTGGTACTATCTTAACGCGAATAGATTTGTTTGTCAAGCTCCAGATCAACTTACTAAAACAATGCCGTGGGACCAGCGATAAGGCCGTAGAGCCCTATAATGATGGGCGAAATAATGCGAAATCCGAAAAATACGATAAAAATGAGTACGAACGTGCCATACCGAAGCATGAATTCCTGAAACGCTCGCGCGGTGTTTGGCAAAAGCGAAAAGAGTATGCCTGACCCGTCAAGCGGCGGAAGCGGCAAGAGATTGAAGATCGCGAGACTCACGTTCGTAAGAATCACGATGTTTAAAAGAAAATTGAGCGGGTCAGAGATATATTCTGAACCAGCAAACACGCGCGCAAGAATGCCAAACACAATCGCGAGCGTAAGGTTCGTTACGGGTCCTGCCGCGGCGATAAGACCAGCACCGGTCTTTGGGTTTTTCAAATTAAGCGGATTATATGGCACGGGCTTTGCCCACCCGAGTACGATGCCACCGCCCGTTAAAAGAAAAAGCGCCGCCGGCAAGAGAATCGAACCAAAGGGATCAATATGTTTTATGGGATTTAGGGTAAGCCGGCCCGCGCGCTTTGCGGTTTCATCTCCGAGCTTCAGGGCAATCGCGCCATGAGCAATCTCGTGCACCATGACTGAGAACAAGAGCGCAATGAGTTGAAATACAAACAGCGAAGGTGAGTTCATATAGGAAGTGTTTTAATCATAGCATGTATACATTAATACCTTTTCACGCCCGCGTTCCACTCTGCTCCCTCCAAAGCGCCGCGTAGAGACCCGAGATTTTTAAAAGTTCTCCGTGAGTTCCCGACTCGATTACTTTTCCCTTTTCAAGCACATAGATGGTATCCGCGTGCGACACCGTAGAGAGCCGATGCGCGACAAGAACGGTTACCAAGTTTTGCTTCGACTGTTCAATCCTCTGAATGGTTCCGGTAATCGCTTTTTCGGTTATTGAATCCAAGCTCGAGGTCGCCTCATCAAAAATAATAAGCTCGGGATTCCTAAGAAGCGCGCGAGCTATGGCAAGACGCTGACGCTCCCCTCCTGAGAGTTTTACGCCCCCTTCGCCAATACGCGTGTCTAATCCCATACCCGTGCGTTCAAATACGCTATCCGCCGCCGCGAGCTTTAACGCCTCCCAACACTCCGCGTCAGTCGCCTCTGGTCGCACGAAAAGCAGATTTTCACGAACCGTACCCGCAAACAGCTGGGTCTCCTGGAGCACGAGTCCGATTCGCTGTCGAATTTTTTCATAATCAACTTTTTTACCATCAATACCATTCCATGAAATAGCGCCCGCGGTGGGAGCATACAACCCCACAAGGAGCTTCACGAGCGTTGATTTCCCCGATCCCGATGGGCCCACGAACGCGACTGTTTTCCCCGCAGAAAGCGACAGCGTAACGTGCCGGAGCGCTGGCTGTTCCACGTTTCCATATGTAAAAGAAACATTCTTAAACGCAATCTCCCGAATAGGTCCTGGGTCAACTGCGTCTTCCGGCTTCTTTTCAATCGGCGCGCTGAAAACTTCTCGCAACTGTTCCATGCTCGCCTTTGCTTCTTGGTATTGGGCAGACACGGTGCCCAACTCGCCAAGCGGTGAGAATATAAAGAACGAATAAATAAAAAGGGTAAAAAACTGACCAAGGGTAATCGAGCCCTGAAAGATGAGCCAGAGCATGAGAAGGAGCAACCCTGACCGTATCGCGTTTACGAGCGTGCCTTGAATAAAACTCAAGACTCGTATCAGGCGGATCTTTTTGAGTTCGAGGGAAAGAATTGCGTCGTTCACTACATTTAACCGGTCGATTTCCTGCCGCTCGAGTCCCAAGCTTTTCACCAGCTCAACGTTCCGAATAGTTTCCGTCGTAGACCCAGCGAGCGATGCAGTTTCCCTCACAATCGATTTTTGCGCGACCTTAATCTTCCGTCCCAAAAAAAAGGTTACGGTGCCGAGCGTGGGAATAATGAGAAAATAGACAACGCCGACAAGCCAGTGCACCGTAAGCGCGTAGATAATAACGAACAGAATCCCAATAAGGGAGAGAAATATGATATTAACAAAGCTTACAATAAGAATCTGCGAATCGCTCCGCGCCTTTTGGAGTTTTGAAAGCAGTTCTCCCGACCGCTGATCCTCGAACGCGGCGTAGGGCAGGGAAAATGAGTGCTTGACGCTGTCGGCATAGAGTCGGGTGCCCACGCGCTGGGTGATGACGCTCACAAAATAATCCTGAAAATTTTTCGCGACTCGCGAAGCAAACGCCGCCCCGACCGAAAGGATCAACAGAAAAAGCACGCCCGAAAAAAACGTACCCATAAAAAGAGTGTTCGCGCGAGACGCATAGTTATCGACAATCAAGCGAAAAATCTGCGGATCCAAAAGCGAAAACGCCTGGTTTATAGTCGCGAGTACGAGCGCCCCGATAAGCAACTTTTTATATTGCCGTATATAGCTCCAGAGAAGTTTCATGAGTCTAGTGCTCTGTGATTTCAATACGCGAATTATCTCCGTCCACCGATATGCGCGCCCTGCCGCCGATTGGAAAGGTAATCATAGGAAGGGTGTGCCCGAAATCAACGCCGGCAATAATAGGAAGATGCGCGAGCTCTTTTTTTGTCTGTATGATGAATGCGAGTTTTTCATCGGTCATGCCGCTCTTCTCTTGAAAACGTCCAATGACAATGCCCCGAACTCCAGGAAATGACGGCAGATGTATGAGTGATTGCAGTCGCGCGCTAAACATTGCCGCGTGTGATTCATAATCGTCTTCGATAAAAAGAATTGAGTCGGAAAGATCGGGAAAATATTCGCTTCCCTGAAGCAGGGACAACACCGAAAGATTTCCGCCAATGATGGTTCCCTTTGCCTCGCCTTTTTGCATCGACGTCCATCCTACGTTATCAAAAAGCGTGTAGTCATTTTTTTCCGATAACGAATCATCAGCGTATTTTTTACTTGGATAGATTTTATAGGGTTCGCTTTTCAATAGGCACTGCTTAAAAAAATCTATGGTGTACTCTGCCTCAATATCATGGCGAAATGCCCGGTAGCTTGGGCCCGAGTAGGTTATGAGGCCTGTTTTTGCGTATATCGCGCTTCCGATTGCCGTGGTATCGGAAAACCCGCAAAAAATTTTTGGGTTTTTTCATATAAGTTCCCAATCGATATACCGAAGGAGTTCGTTGGAGTTGAATCCGCCCGTGCCAGCTAAAATCCCCTTCACGTGACGGTCGGCAAATTCCTCATGAAAATCGGTTAGGCGCAAAGTGATTGAGGATGAATTACACACGTCGTCTTCATAAACATGCGCCCCAAAACTCACGGTGAGCCCGAACGCATCCAGCCGTTCAGTTATGCGCGCGCGCATGTCAGGCGTGGTTCTTGCGAGCGAATATGAGGGTGTAATAACGCGCACCTCGTCTCCGGGTTGCAGTTTCGGAGGAAAAATCTTTTTCATCTATCGAGCGTAGGTTCCTATAAGTTCCGCGTGATCCAAAATATGCCCCTCTATTGCGGCTTCAAGCAATTCCTTAGATGAGCCGCGCGAAAGACCAAGCATTGTATCGAGCGCGTAGAGCTTAAAAAAATATCGATGCGGCGTTCCTCTTGGCGGACACGGGCCTCCGTATTCCAATTGCTCAAAATCATTTATTCCTATTTCTGCTCCGTGCGGAAGAACATTCTCGTCAATTGAGATAATACCAGGATCAATATTCCACACTACCCAGTGCGTCCAGGTGCCGCCCGGAGCATCAGGATCATCCACAATAAGAGCAAAACTCTTAGTACCCGATGGGATTTCAGAAATCGAAAGCGGCGGATGAGCATCTTCCCCATCGCAGGTATATTTTTTAGGAATCGGTTGTCCGTGCGTGAATGCGGAACTCGTAATTTTTAGCATAGATGTATTTGTCAATTTTTCGGAAGTAGAAGCGTTTCGCGCGCTTCGCGTAAAAAATAATGCCCCGATACAGAGAGTAATCACTCCTATAATAGCAAAAACTGTCCGTGGTTTCATGTGAAAAATGTATATAATCTCAAGCACCACAAATGTCCGCAAAATAGTGACGTCGGCGGGGAGGGCTTGTGGTTCGTGGGAGGGTGAACCAGTAAGCTTTTGTGCCGGCGAAGGCAACCCCACCGACGTCCTTCTCTCAGGTACGCGCACCTGAGAGAAGATATCTTCATAGTAACACTAATCGTGGATTATTCTCCGCCTTTTTTAAATTCAAGAGAGCATGAGTTGATGCAAAACCGTTTTCTGGTTTTGGTAGGCCCACCATCAAACACATGCCCCAAATGCCCACCGCATTTTTTACAGATGACCTCTGTACGAGTAGTTCCGTAACCGGTATCGGTTTTCAGCTCAACATGCTCTAAATGAGCTGGCTCGTCAAAGCTTGGCCAGCCCGTGCCAGAATCAAATTTAGCGTCTGAAGAAAAAAGCTCGGTGCCGCAACCGACACAGGTGTACATCCCTTTCTCGTTATTGTGCAAAAGCTTTCCGGTGAACGGCGCCTCGGTTCCCTTCTCCCTGAGTACGCGATACTGCCCGGGAGTTAATTTTTGTTTCCACGGCATATCATCCATCATGATCAAGTATAACCGAAGGATGGTCCCGGGAAAATATGAGAGTGTCATCCGTTGACCGCATGCCGCTCGTAGCGTTACAGTTAGTGTAGCTAACCGCACTCGTTACGGAGGGAAAACGTGCTCATTGTCACCTTGATGGTTATTGGAGTAGTTCTGCTTGGCGCGGCGCTTTGCGTCCACGCGGAACAGCAGTTCGAACCCGCACGGCGCGCTTCGATTCTCTCACTCCTTGCCGAGGGGGAAGCTGACGAGGCGACCATAATCCGCAAGCTCTTCCCCGATGACGATCGGGGGGTGATGGAAAGGCTCGTGACCATTCGAATCCTCGGAACGATGAAGAATGCCGGGCTTCTGAAGATCGTACCGCACAGCATAGTAGAGGCAGACAACACCAGTCGTTCGTACACCTACCAGCTGACCGAGAAGGGCATCGCGGAGAGCCAAGTGCTCCTCGGAACTTCCCCTGCCGCCGTCTGACACGTCAGGCGTACCGCCCGCAGTACCTTTGCGAGCGGATTTTTTTATTAAATCCCCGCGAAAACCCCGGGCGTAATCCGGGGATGCCACCGCATCCTGCGGGGTCCCGCCTTCCTGATATGTAAATTCTGTGGCGGGAAAAGCGGGAAGGATTTAATAAACCCCGCCCTCCCGGGGAGGGCGGGGTGAAGCTCAAAATACCACGGCTGTAAAACCGTGGAGCTTCATCTAACAAGATACGCGAGAGCGCCATTTGACGCCTCACACGTCGCGGGCGTAGAGTAAAAGTGGCACCTTACCCCGCGTTTCCGGAGAGGAAAACATGAGTCTGCCCCTACCTTTGTTGCTGACCCTACTGGTCGCTGTGGTGATCCCGCTTGTGGTGAACCATCTGGCGCGCCAGCGATTGCTCCGCATGGATCGCGAGCGCGCGATCTGCAGAGCGCTTACGAAAAGCTCCATGATGGCGCACGACCTCTTCATGGTGCTCGACGCAAATGGCAAACTCGCCATGAATGACCACGACGAGCTCGCTAATCTCCTGAATGGAATGTGCGAGAGAGGACTCATCCTGAAGCATCCAAGTGATAATCTCGACATTCCCTGTTTCTTTACCCTCGTCGCTTCCCGAGCCACCGCCACGAGTCATCGCGTCATTGCCTGATCGCCTCCGCTCGCTCTCCGCGCGCGGATTTTTTTCATAAAAAAACGGTGAGCATTGCTCACCGTGCGGATACCGTTAAAGCTTCGGCGGTTATGTTACGAACTACACACTCATGCGCCAGAAGCGCGCCAAGCTTGGTCTGCGTTTCAAAATCAATCCGAAACGCACCGCATTCGCGCATAAGCCGCGTAACAATGCTTGTCGCGGCTACGATGTGGGTAGGCCTCTCAGATCGCACGGACTTTCTGGAAATTGGGTAAAGGAAAACCCATTCGCCCAGTCTCGTGACAATCGGGGTCTTTGTTTCTTTGGGAAACGCTGGCTTTCCCTGCTCGAAGCGCCACCTCTGAAGCGCCTCAAAAAAATCGTCAGCTTGACGATACTCATCGCCATTCGCCATAACCGATCCCTCCAAAAGAGTACCTGTGCTGTATAGTAGAGTACCTAAAACAAATCTGAAAAGCAAAACCTAGCGGTATATGTTTCCCAAGAAAAGCAGAGAAAATATAAAAATAGTGATAATGGCAAACACAAAAACCGTTTTTAAAAAAAGATTCATCGCCCCTTTTTTATCCCCTTCAAGATAGAGTTGGATTGGTCCATAAAGAAACAGATATCCCATCACCGCGGCTGAAAGCGTAAAGAGCGAGATCATGGCTATGGGCATAATAATTGTGTCCGCAGGAGCAACTGTTTCTAGTCCGTAATACATAACCGATGCGACTAACATAATATACATCACCGCGAACACCGCGTTTAGAAATGGATTTTTGTTCATATATACGTATATAACTCAGCACTGGTTCAAAAGGATTCGCGATAAAAGCTTGTTACTCATATTCTTGATTTTTCAGTCTTTTTTTTGCTATAGTTTCGATAGAACAACCGCAACTACTCAAGGGGAGTTTGTCATGAACCATCCAAAGGCCACCCTCTACGATGTTCTCAGAATCACCGCCATATTGAAACAGAACCCCGGTATACGAGGAGTTGAGATATTCGGGAGTGTCGCGCGCACAGGTTCAGGAAACGACTTAGACATCCTCCTTGTTGTTGACGATGAAACCGCTCAAAGCTTCATGGCTCGGGCTACAGAACATATTCGACGAGCGATTTATCTTTCTGATGTGCTAGCCAGTATTGAAGAGTGGGCTCCCGAAGTTTCACCAATTAGAGAACCTCGTGAACAGGCGACCATAGAAATTCTCGGAGATGGCTTTGCTCACTGCATTGACGAAGCTCGGGCTTACTTGCAAGCAAAGTTTCAGCAACCGCCGCCTATTGACCTCTTCCTCGTACCGCTACGTTGGCGCGAACAAATCAGCAATCTTGAACGCGGTTTTCCACAGGGTGATCGTGAGTTTTGGAATAATGTCGCCCGCGATGCGCAACCCCTCCCCTCTCGAGAGGGACAATCCCTATGAGACCGGCCGTTTTGGTTGGTCTTTTTTTAATTAGAATAATTGAACTAAAATCTACTGAAAAATTCTTCTAAAATTCTTCCAATATCAATCGTTGTTTTATATTCTCTAAGGGTTAAATTTTTATTTCCTGAAATCATGGCAGAGAGTTTCTTGCCCTCTTGCTCACGGAAAAGGCATAAGATCGGCTTTCTACACTCCGCTTTTCCTATTTCATAACCAACTCCAAGACTGGGATTGGTAACTTCAGCCACGACAACATCCGCAACTTCTATCCACTGCATGTCACGATCATAGATCTCTCGGTTGTCTCGGGCTTCCCCCGTTACAAACAACTTACGATCACCAATATGCTCCGTTAAAACCAAACCGTACTTTTTGAGTAGGTTAATTATAGCGGAATATATTTCCTGATCATTTCGTCCGCCGCGTATGGATCCCGCAAAATATATTTGCATATTTTAAAACTCGTATTCTTTTCCGAGCTCGAGAACGGTAAATTTGATTCCTTGGGGCTCTAAAATTTGAGTAGGTGTGCGATAGGTCGCTCCGGTATTTTTCAAATTCCCATCGTGTACGGGAAAGCAAAGTTTCGGATGAACCGCTAGTGCGTAATCAACCACCTCTCCGATTTTACTCCATGGCGCAGTAATAGGAAGCGCTAAAATTTCAACTGACTTTCCAGGAAGCGTGAACACGTCGCCAGGATAAAATAAGCGACCTGCAATAAAATAACCGACATTTCGGACAGGCGGAATCGAGGAATGCATAATCGCATGATCTCTGCCGAACACCTCAATTGCTACTCCTTTTTCAGTTATTGTTTTACCCGCTTCAACTGTTTCTGCGTTAATCCCCTCTTTTCCAAGCAATGCAACTACGCTCGGATTGGAATATATTTTTGCATGTGAATTATTTGCTATAAGAGTTTTAAAAGAAGGGATATCTAAATGATCTGCGTGTTCATGCGATATGAGAATCACGTCAATATTTTTTGCTTTCTCTTGTTCTGTCGAATAATTCCCCGGATCAATCAAAATTCTCAAATCCCCTTCTTGAACCAACATGCACGAATGCCCAAATTTAGTGATTTTCATATTTTTATATTATAGCGCATGTCGTAATTCAGCCATTTTAATATGCATAATCTTAGGACAATTTATAAAATTGTTTTTATAATCCTCAATTAACAGATCTCGTATTTCTAAAGGATACAGCAAAAGTTTATCTACCGTATTGAACTTGACCCAACGTGGGTCATAAAAATTATGTTCCGAGTTTTCTGCCTTTTCATTGCTCGCATCGTCAAGCTTAGGCTCTCCTTGCATAAAATGACACAGGTAAAAATAGTGCTCCGTATCATCGTCGTAGAGTTGGTGGTAAAGAAGTTTTTCTATGGAAACATCTATGGAAGTTTCTTCTTTTATTTCACGCAAAACCGCGTCCTTAATTGATTCATCTTCTTCAACTCTTCCGCCGGGGAAAACAAAATACTCATGCTCGCCTTCTCGCCGAAACATAACCAATAGTTCATCGTTTTTAATAGTGATTGCAACGGCTCTGATTCTTTTCATATATCAAATTGCTTTTGGATATTTTCCACATTATACTCCACATATTAGGGAGGCGTCGCATAGTGGTCTAGTGCACCATCTTGGAAAGATGGCATACCTTAACGGGTATCGAGAGTTCGAATCTCTCCGCCTCCGCAATTTTTCGAAAAGGGTTTCAGAACCAAAAATATGGCCCACACAATAGCCGGCGTTGTATATAAAAATCTTATAAAGCCAGTGCTTTTTCGATGTGATCCTGAAACTGTCCACGACAAAACGACAAAGATTGGTGAACGTTTGGAAAATCAGGAGTGGTTATTGAATCGTTTATTCGCTTATCAGAATACGATTTTAAGGAAAACTGTTTTGGGTTTGGAGTTCGAAAATCCAGTTGGACTGGCTGCTGGTTTCGATTACAACGGCCATTTAGCAAAAGTTATGAAGCATGTTGGGTTTGGCTTCAATACCATTGGCACCGTTACCGCGCAAAAATATGAGGGGAATAAACCGCCGCGCCTTGCCCGGCTCCCCAAGTCAAAATCGTTATTGGTAAATAAAGGGTTTAAATCTGATGGAGCAGAAATAATTGCCCGGCGTTTAGACGGGAAAAAATTGAGTAGGCACATGATCGGCATAAGCGTAGGGGGCTCCAATGTGCCGGAGGTAAACACCACGAGCAAAGCTATTGATGACTATCTAAAGACTTTTAACCTGTTTAAAGACAGGCAGTATGTTAAGTACTTCGAATTAAATATTAGCTGTCCCAATATAGCTATGACAGAATCTTTTTCCACTCTAAAAAATTTTCAAGAACTTGTTCGAGCTATCGGCTCCCTTGGCATCACACAACCGATATTTGTAAAAATGCCCAGCGAAATAGCTCTTGAAGAAAGCGATGCGCTCGTGCGCGTAGCGCTTGGGCATGGTATTCGCGGTTTTATTTTCTCCAATCTTATTAAAAATAGAAATAATTCAGCACTTGAAAAAGAAGAGGTTGCTGAATTACGGGACATACCGGGTAATTTCAGCGGAGCGCCCACTGCCGAAAATTCGAAACGGATGGTGAAGCATACGCGGGATACGTTTGGCGCGGATGTGGCGATCATCAGCTGTGGCGGTATTTTCTCGGCAACTGATGCGATGGAGAGATTCAGTTTAGGGGCAGATCTGATTCAGTTTATAACGGGAATGATTTATGAAGGGCCGCAACTGGCTGGAGAGATAAATAGAGGAATTGCTCGATTTCTAGCTACTAGATCCCATAGGTCACCAGGCTGATCACCGCAAACAAAATCGAAGCATATAAGAGTATTGCCGCAATTGCCAAAAGCCACGGAGTACTTAAGATCGCGAAAAGAAACAAAAAACCTACGCCGAATGATTGCAGAATCATTTTAATTTTCCCCCATATATTCGCCTGAATATCTTTTTTGCCCTTATTCTTCAAATAATAAGCAGCGCCAATCAAAAGCATCTCCGTGGAGAGCAGTGCAAATATAATTGGAAAGCCCAGATGCTGAGGAATTAAAAAGAGCGCGGTAAGCACGATGAGGAGTTTGTCCGCAAGCGGATCGTAGATCTTACCCCACTCAGTGATCTGGTTTCGCGTACGCGCCATCGCGCCATCTAGGGCATCCGTAAACGCTGAGATTGTGAAAAGCACCGTACCCCACTCATATTTTCCTAAAAACAAAAGGAGGAGTACGAAGGGGACGGTGAAAAAACGAAAAATAGTGAGCTGGTTCGGAGTTACTCTTCGTGGAAAAAGCTTCAATACCGTTGCGGCAAGAATCTTATCCGAAACGGTTATTTTTTCCGCCTTCAAAAATATTTCTGCCATTACCCTATAGTATACTCCCCGCTCTTTCGAAATTAAACCTTAATCCCCCTTCGGCTATGCTCAGGGCAAGTAAACAGTTTTATTATACTAAACCTTAATCCCCTTCAACGCCTTCACTCTTTCTGCTACCGGTGGATGTGACATAAAAAGCTTATGCATCCAGGGGGTTTTCTTTTTCGGACCGCCCTCGTAGTCGAAGGGGTCATCAAACCACAAGTGCGCGTTCGTATTCGAGGCACCGCGGAGCGGAGTTGGGTCATGGGAAATTTTTTCGAGCGCGGATGCAAGCGCGTCAGGATAACGCGTGAGGAGTGCGCCAGAGACATCTGCCAAAAATTCGCGCTTGCGCGAAATGGCGAGACGCATGAGCGTTGCGGCAAGGGGTGCTAAAATTGCCGCCGCTATGGCAAGTATAAGAAAGATTGGGCTTCCGCCTGAATTATTGTTCGAACGCCGCCGCCCCCCGCCCCACCAAAGCGAACGCATGAAAAAATCAGAAAGGATTGAAATGAATCCAACGAGGACGATGGCGGCTGTTGAAATCAGCATGTCGCGGTTACCAATGTGCGAAAGCTCGTGCGCGATGACCCCCTCAAGTTCTGAACGCTCAAGGCGCGCGAGGAGGCCGGTCGTAACCGCGATAACGGCGTGCTCGGGATTCCTGCCGGTCGCAAACGCATTTGGTGCCGGCTCGTCAATGATATAGATCTTCGGCACGGGAAGCCCGGCCGTAATACATAGATTTTCAACAATACTGTAGAGGTCTCGCGCATTTTCACGCGTCACCTCTTTTGCGTGCGTCATCCCGAGCGCAATCTTATCCGAATACCAATATGCGAGCACGTTCATAAAAACGCTAAAAATAACCGCGATATAGAGGATGGAAGGGTCCCCATACGCTTGGCTAAATATCCACCCGATGGCAATAACAATCACAAAAAAGAACGTGAAAAGCATCCACGTCTTCGTGATGTTGCGGGATTTTTGGGTATATAAGGATGCCATTTTTTCTATTGATTCAATGTTCTAAAAAAGATAAGAAAATTATGATTATAGTGACGGAATAGAAAACTATTAGTTGTTTTACCAATATCCTGTCAAAAGCCGGGAAAAAATAAAACTAAATGAGATTATAAAAAAGGAAATAACAGAAAGAAATATCCAGATTCCATCTGGTACTCGACTATAGTGAGTTAATCTTTCAGTTAAATCAAAAATACCTTTCCTTTTACGCAGATAGAGAGCGATTGGTAATGGATACAATCCTACAAATGCTAAGGTGTTAAAAATTTCTGCAAAACTATCATCTGGGTTAGAACCAAACATAATTAAACCAACAAAAAGTAAAAGATAGGTTACGAAGGGGAAAATGGCAATGATAGCTACTTCCTGATAGGGATTAATGGAAACACCTTTTCTGCGAATACGAAAAGCGTCAATGATAACCACCCAAAAAAGAATAAAAGTAATAAGAGGAATTGGTCCGTCAGCTAATTCACCGATAATTCCTTCAAAATACGACACAACCATTAAAGAACTAGCAAGTAGATAAGAAAAAAGGAATGAAACCAGAAGTACAACAACAATCCATAAAATTCCAAAATAACTTTTTTGCCACATAAGAATCAATCTTAGAACTTCACTTTCACTGGTTCGCGTTCTGCCGCATCATTCACTTCAAAGAAATTTT
>JAGVPS010000116.1 GCA_020052135.1 Minisyncoccota bacterium | reverse complement strand
TGGAAAACCTTAAACGCTCTATGAAAGACAACGGACCGCAAGCGGTCTTTGCGAACACGACTAAGTTCTTGCTTGAGCTTTCCGGCAAAGCAACGGCTCATCGAGATCGCTATGGCGCTTGGCATCCGTTTTGGTACACGTCGGGAGACGCGCGGAAACGGGTTCAGCAGTTTGTGACCAAGCTCGCGGGGGCGCTTGAAGAGCGGAAGAACGAAGTGCTCTCCGCTAAAAAATTTGATACGGTTGCGAAAGAAGTAGCCGCAGATCTCCGCATCCCCGACACGCACGCAAAAAACTACGTGAAGCTTTCAAAACGGTTTGTGACAAGCCCGTTTAGCGAAGTGGGACTGGCAGAGTGGGCTGAGGTGAATCCGCGGACCGCGCGCGACTGGGCGTACGTGGTGTTGAAACGCGCGGAGCGACCCCTGCATTTTTCAGAAATCGCCGCGCTTGTCGGCAAACATCGGCATCATAAGTATACCAATCTCCAGACCGTGCATAACGAGCTTATTAAAGATGACCGTTTCGTATTAGTTGGACGTGGGCTCTACGGTCTGCGCGAAGCGGGACTGATCCCTGGTACGGCGCGGGAAATAATTGCCCATGTATTAAAGCAAGAAGGACCGCTCCGGGCGGGAGAGGTGGTAAGCAAGGTACGCGAACAGCGTGTCTTAAAGGAGGGAACCATTCTCATCAATTTGCAGAATAAAAAGCACTTTGCGTGCATGAGCGATGGACGGTACTGCGTCCGTGAGGCATAGGTGTTCTTAATTCGCAATTTTTAATTTTCAATTTTGCAAACAATGAGCTTTGGTTCATTAAGCATTGATTGAAAATTCATAAATTGTAAATTGAAAATTGACTAGGGTATACTGATAGAGCATATGTCAGATTTCCTTTCCCCGCTTTTTCAAAACGCCTGGAGCTATATACAAAGCTTGTGGGATATTTTTTGGCCATTTATCGCCTTCGCGTTTTTGTTTTTTTTGTTCAAATCCACCTGGTTGTGGTGGTTGCAGTCAAAGTTCAAAAAAGAGATCAAATGGGTGCTCCTTGAGCTCCGTATTCCACGCGAAATTAAAAAAAGTCCGCAAGCCATGGAGCAGGTACTCGCGACCATGCATACGCTTCGTAATAGACCAACCGATCTTCAGGAATGGTACTGGATTGGCGAGGTAACCCGCTGGTACTCCTTGGAAATGGTGAGCTTTGGGGGAGAAATCCATTTCTTTGTGCGAACCTACTTTAAACAGAAAGGTCTCGTTGAGGCTGCTTTTTTCTCCTACTATAACGATGTGGAAGTAGTGGAGGTGGAGGACTATGTGGACAAGTTCCCGGCAAATCTCCGCGAGATGGAGGGGCAAGGGTATGATCTCTGGGGTACGGAAATGCTCCTGGAACGGAAGGCGCTCTACCCCATTCGAACCTATAAAGACTTTGAGGCTATTGAGGAAGAGAGGCAATTCGATCCCGTGTCGGTCTTCTTGGAGGTCTTGGGAAAATTGAGGCTCGAAGAAATCGTGGGCATTCAGATATTGATTGCTCCTGCCGATAAAGATTGGGACGAAGAGTTTGACCATGATCTGGAAAAAATGAAAGAGCCAAAGATGAAAAAAATGGATACGCATGGGGCGAGTACGGACATGGAAACATTCTCGAAGCTCATTGCGCGGTCTCCGGGGGAAACAGACGTGCTTGAGGCGGTAGAGCGAAACCTCTCAAAGCCCGCGTTTGATACGCTCGTCCGCTTTATCTATCTTTCCCCAAAAACTATTTTTTATGACAGTTTTGCTCGCCGTGGTTTAGTGGGATCATTCAACCAATATGCGGCGCAGGATTTGAACCGATTCGCGCAAAACTATCCCATGAGTACGCGCACGCGTATGTGGAATAGTCCGTATATTTTCCCCAGGCGGCGGAATGATTACCGCAAACAGCGGCTCCTCTATATGTATAGAAATCGGTATATTCCTCCCAAAACATGGATGGGGCGATTGATTAGTTCGTATATCTTCAATTGGAATTTCGCTTCTCGTAGGTTCAAGATGAATACGGAGTGTATAGCAACTATTTTTCACCCGCCGACCTCAGTCGTGCTCACGGCTCCGCATATCAAGCGCGTAGAAAGCCGCAAAGCAGGTCCGCCTGCGGGGCTCCCCATTTATGGAGAGGATCAATCCCTCGAACAATTCCAATAGCTACCATGTTCATCGACTTTTTAAATGACCCCATAGGATTTCTTATTGATGCGCTACCAGGGAGCGGCGCAAGCTCTTTAGTTTCTGGCCCGGTATTTCAGAGCATGCGGAATACGTTTCTGGTGCTCGATGCGATACTGGTTATCATGTTCTTTTTTTCCTTTGCAAAGTCGTGGAAATATCGGCCGAAATTGCATCCCGGAGTGCGCGTGGTGCATAAAACCTTTACGCTTCGCGATGATGTGTTGCAGAAACGATGGGATACTATTCGTACCCGGGTAGAGGGCGGCTCTGCGGACGGCATGCATCTTGCGGTTATTGAAGCAGATAAGCTTGTTGACGATGCATTAAAACAAATGGGGCTCGAGGGGGAGCACATGGCTGATCGCCTCGGAAAAATATCGGACACGGAAGTGCGCACGCTTGATCGCTTGTGGCGCGCGCATCGGGTACGAAACGACCTCGTGCACTCCCCGGGTTTTTCACTTTCTGCGGGCGACGCGAAGCGCGTTATTGACGACTACGAAGCGTTTCTTAAGGAAGTAAAAGTATTACGATAAAATTCAAAATGTAAATCTCAAAATGCAAAATGACAGCGTAAAATTTTAAAATTTTGAATTGTCATTTTAAACTTTGATTTTTCCATTTTACATTTAAACCATGTCCAGAGCCGGCAAGATACAAATCATCAAATATGCGCCTCCGCCGCCGGAGTTGCCCATACTGGGGCGGGTAAAGCCCGAAGACGCGTCTTTTATTGGACGCACGAACTATATCGCCGCGCTTGAAAAGAAGGAATTCGTGTTTGGTATCAAGCGCGTAGACCGGAGGCGCCACATGTATATTGTCGGTAAGTCGGGCGTGGGTAAATCTAAACTCCTCGAGCTCATGCTCCGACAGGACATTGCCTATGGTCACGGCCTTTGCCTTATGGATCCGCACGGCGACGTGATTGACGCGATGCTCGAGTTTATACCCGAAAATCGCATTGACGATGTCGTAATTATTGATCCGGCGGACATGCAGTATCCCGTATCGTTCAATCCGCTCTCAAACGTGGATCCTGGCTTTAAGCACCAGTTGGCGCAGGGACTCATAGAAGTCATGGAAAAGCAGTTCGGTGCTAACTGGACGCCGCGTTTGGAACACGTGTTTCGGTTCACCACGCTTGCGCTCCTCGATTATCCGCATGCCACCATGCGCGGCATGATCTCTATGCTTACCGACCGCAATTATCGTCAGAAAGTCATTGAGTACATTGAGGACGACATGGTAAAGCGCTTCTGGGCGATTGAATTTGCCGACTGGTCTGAGAAGTTCGACACGGATGCCATCATTCCGCTCGTGAACAAGCTCGGGCAGTTTTTGTCCGACCCTTTGCTTCGAAATATCTTCGGCCAGAAAGAAAACAAGGTGAATTTGGAAAAGCTCATGAATGAGAAGAAGCTTGTGTTTATTAATCTTTCTAAAGGCCGCCTCGGCGAAGAAAACTCAAGCTTTTTGGGTTCTATGTTTATTACGAAGTTGAAGCAGGCGGGTATGTCGCGGGCATCATTGCCAGAGAAGGAGCGGCATGATTTTTACCTGTATGTAGATGAGTTTCATAACTTAGTGACAGAAACGTTTGAAAATATTTTGTCTGAGGCTCGAAAATATGGACTGTGTCTTACCGTTGCCCACCAGTATGCAGGTCAGCTTATTCCCCGGGTGCAGGCGGCAGTTTTGGGAAACACGGGGACCATTGTCATTTTCCGCATTGGCGGCGAAGACGCAGTCAAACTTCAGCCGGAGATGGCGCCCATTTTCGAAGTGAAGGACATGATCAATCTCAGCATGCGGGAGTTTTATATCAAAATGACGATTGACGGCGATACCTATGATCCATTTTCCGCGGAAACTTTAAAAATAATGCCTCCACCGCACCCTTCATATCGCGACCGCATCGTAGAGGCGTCGCGCAAGAAATATACGATTCCTGCGGATGCCGCCAAAAAATTAATTCAAGAAGAGGAGTCAACGATTTTGCGGAGCGCGCAGGAGAAAGCGATTATCGAAGGCGGGGCGCGGGGAGGCGGGGGAGGGGGAACAGCCGCCGCCACTCCCGGGAAGGATCCGGAACCCTTGATTTAAAAGCTATTCCGTGCTATTATTATAAAAATACGATGTACATCCCTCTATGGTTTGTGGGAATTATCACAGTGATTATTGTCCTTAGCTTTATCCGCATTGGACGACTATCGTATCGTTTACACAGATGCGAACGAATGGTCGGGAAACTTGAAGGATTGCCGAGCGATGAGGACCTAGAGAGCAAAACAGGGGATTCTGGGTGAGCGGTGGAGTGAGCGTCCGAAAGGGCGTATTTTTTTGCTTTACTATACTATCTGACGATCGTCAGATAGTATAGTAAAGCAAAAGACAGAGGGGGTACTCCAGAGTGTTTTCTCTAAGTTATCTTTTTCCTAAATAAGGGGTATATTAGAAGAAGCAAAGGTCGACTAGGGCTTATGTATGCCTATTAGGAATTAGATATTAGAAATTAGGATTTTAACGCATATGGTCCTCATCTATACTACCTGCAAGGATACCGGTAGCGCGGTAAAGATGGGTATGGAAATTTTAAACGAACGGCTTGCCTCGGCAGTAAATCTGTGGCCGATGCAGAGCATACGGCGCACGCACGACAAGGAGATCGTGAGCGAACTTGGCGCGGGTATCTTTATTAAAACAATGGAACCGCGCATCGCGGACATCGAGGAATTGGTCACTAAATTTCATGGAACCACGATGCCCTACATCGGCGCGATTGATATCCGCAGGTTTAACCGCGATTATCGCGAGTGGATGGCCTCGGTCGTAAAAGAATAGCGAAACAAGAATGTAAGAAACCGGGAACTTAGAGAAACCAGTGTATTTCCGGAGATTGTTTTTCGATAAAAAATATGCTATAATTAATAGCATGGAAACAGGAGAAACAATGGTGTTACCGGAATTTTTCAGACCAATACTCTGGTCATATAATTTTGATAAACTTGATCCAAAAAAAAACGCAAGCACGATTATTCTCCAGGCGATCAATTATGGCACTCTCGCGCATTGGAAATGGATCAGGCATTTTTATGGAGAAGAAAAAATCCGTGAGATAGTTTCAAAAATGCCGGCAACAGCCATTCGACCGCAAGCGCTTCGGCTTGCCACGCTCCTCTTTAATGTCACTACCTCTACGCATGCATCTCGAGGTTCTCACCGATAAAGGAAAGGAACTTTTTCCTTTCTTGCAAAAGTTTAAAAACTTTTATCTCGCCGGAGGCACCGCCCTCGCGCTTCAGATAGGGCATCGGGTTTCGGTAGACTTTGATTTGTTTACCGCACAGCCGCTCGAAGCCAACCTACGCTCTTTCCTGGAAAAGATTTTCAAGCAAGAACAGATTCTTCCGCTGGTTAATACGAAAGATCAGCTTACCTGTATGGTGTCACAGGTTAAAATCACGTTTCTCTATTATCCGTTTCCGGTAGTTCATAAACTTCTTAAACTGGAAGGACAGCACCTGCTTGATGTTCATGAGCTTGCGGCAACGAAGGCATACACTATTGGCAGGCGCGGGACGTTTAAAGATTACATCGATTTATATTTTGTGCTTCACGAAAAACACGTTTCGCTTACAGATATATTCGAGCTTGCGGAACAAAAATATAAAGAAAGCTTTAATGCGAGACTCTTTTTAGAGCAACTCGTTTACCTCGATGATATTTTGGATACCGACATTAATTTTCTAAAAGCCCCCGTTTCAAAAGCAGAGGTACAGCAGTTTTTTGAGAACACGATTAAAAGTCTGAAAATATGACTTCAGAGATAAGACAATGCCAAAATTGTAGGCAAAATTTCACCATCGAGCCGGACGATTTTGGATTCTATGAGAAAATAAAAGTCCCGCCGCCAACATGGTGTCCAGAGTGCCGGATGAAGCGGAAAATGATATTCCGTTCGGAGCGCAGCTTATACAAACGCCTCTGTAATCTTTGCAAACGAGTCATCATTGCGATGTATCCAGCGGAGAGTCCTTATATCATTTATTGTCCGGAGTGCTGGTGGTCTGATAAATGGGATCCGCTTTTATTTGGAAGAGAATACGACTTCAAGAGAAATTTCTTCGAACAGTTCAAGGAATTGATGTTTGTAGTGCCTCGTCCTGCGCTTGAAGTTCAAAACAACGTGAACAGCCCCTACACTAACTTCACATGGGAATCTAAGAACTGCTATCTTGCGCCATCCACGCTTCTTTCGGAAGACGTATATTACACGAAGTGCGCGACAAAATCGAAAGACTGCATGGATTGCCTTGAGATCGTGGAATGCGAGTTGTGCTATCAGTGTGTGTATGCGACACGTTGTCACAGTTGTCAGTATCTGCTCGAATGTCGGGATTGTTTGAACTCCGCGTTTCTCTTTGACTGCACGAATTGCCAAAATTGTTTCATGAGTAGCAACCTTCGGAACAAAAACTACTATATCTTGAACACGCAATACACGAGAGACGGTTATTTCGAAAAGCTTAAAGAGTTTCGTTTAGATACGATTGAAGGAACCCGTGTACTCAAAGATCAATTTTTTAAACTTGTACAGCAAGCACTTCATAAATACGCCTTAATCACAAAATCAGTGAATTCTACTGGAAACAATCTGGAGAACGTAAAAAATGCGAAACAATGCTTCGACATGTTCAATTTGGAAGACGTTCGCTATTGCATTCGTGGCTACAACGTAAAAGATTCGGTAGATATTTTCGGGGTGGACGATACCGAATGGGCCTATGAGTCCGTGAATGAAGGACTTTTCAGCTCTCACGACAAGTTTTGTATTCATTCACATACACACTGTATGGATTTGCAATACTGCGATTATTGCCGGACTTCCTCTTATCTTTTCGGCTGTGTTTCTGTACGCGACAAACAATACTGCATTTTGAATTGTCAGTATGACAAGGCAACCTTCGAGGATCTCCGCGCCCACATCATCGGACAGATGCATGCGATGCCGTATGTTGATCGCTTTGGAAGGAAATATGCGTATGGAGAGTTTTTTCCCGCGGAGCTTTCACCTTTTGCCTATAACGAATCGGTGGCGCAAGAATATTTTCTATTATCAAAAGAGGAAGTTGAACGCGAGGGGTTTGATTGGAAAGAAACAGAGAAGCGACATTATCAGATTACAAGAGAATTTTTACAACTACCGGATGGGAAGGGGGGAATACCCGACACTATTCTTGACGACATTATTAGTTGTGAGCATAAAGGAGCGTGCGCGGAACAGTGCACGGAGGCCTTTCGGATTATTCCGGAGGAGTTGCGTTTTTACCGGCGGCTTTTGCTACCGCCTCCGACACTTTGTCCTAATTGTCGCCACTATGGAAGGAGGAAATCGTGCCCTCCGACGAAATTGTGGCAACGTCAATGTATGTGCGAAGGCGGTACGTCAGGGCATACAGACTGGAAGAATACGGCGCGACATTCCCATGGGAACAATCATTGTTTAAACCAATTTGAAACCTCTTACGCTCCCGATAGGCCAGAAATTGTTTACTGTGAACAATGCTATCAGGCAGAAGTAGCGTAAGTAGCTCATAGGGCTTAGCCACTAGTTATGAATTCAGAAAACCGACAATGTCAGAATTGTAAGCAGAATTTCACCATCGAACCGGAGGATTTTTCTTTTTATGAAAAGATGAAAATTTCTCCTCCAACTTTTTGTCCGGGTTGCCGAATGCAGCGCCGGTTAACCTGGCGTAATGAACGCACTCTTTATAAACGAATCTGCGGGCTCTGCGGAAAAACAGCCATTTCGGTTTTCTCGAGCGATAAACCGTTTCCGGTATATTGCCATGAGTGCTACCAATCCGATCGTTGGGACCCCCTTGCGTACGGCATAGATATCAATTTTTCAAAGCCGTTTCTTGAGCAGTTCCGAGAACTCCAAGCGCGGGTGCCGCGACAGTATGCGCTCATTTTTAACTGCGCGAATACGGAATATGCGAATGGCGTTGGTTTTGATAAAAACTGCTATTTGGTTTTTGTGAGCGACTACGATGAGGACTCCGCATATCTCTATAACTCGCATTACTGTAAGCATTCGTTTGATCTCTTAAATTGCCGCGAGTGCGAGCTGACGTATGAATCCATCAATTGCATAACATGCACCGGCGTCCATTTCTCCGCCGACTGCAGAGATTCCTATAATCTTTTATTTTCCCAGGATTGCGTGAATTGCCACGATTGCGTGGGCTGTGTCGGCCTTAGGAATAAATCCTTTTGCATATTAAACGAGCAGTTTTCAAAAGAAGAATACCTCACGCGTGTAAAGGAGCTGCGACTGGATTCTCGAAGCGGTCTTCTTTATATGAAACGCACGTTTAAAGAATTTCTCCTTCGTTATCCGGTTAAATATTATCATGGCTCGCAGAATGTAGAAGTAACGGGAGATGACATTAACAATTCAAAAAATTCAACCGCGATTTTTTCAAGTAATGACATAGAAGACAGTAAATACGTCATTAACGGCAATAAGGCCAAAGACTGCTATGACGGATATGTTGCCGTTGGAAGGTCAGAGCTCTGCAATGATTTTCTTGGTGCATTTGCGGCGCACCACGTGGTGGGATGCCATCTTCCGTGGAGCGATTTTGAGTGCAGTTATACCGATGCGTGCGAAAACTCCAGCAATCTCTTCGGATGTGTCGGTCTTCGAAAAAAACAGTATTGCATTTTAAATAAACAGTATTCTAAAGAAGAATATATTGACCTTACTCTAAAAATTATAGATCAGATGGGCAATATGCCGTATCGGGATAAGAATGGAAGAACATACGGCTACGGAGATTTCTTCCCCGCAGAAATTTCCCCGTATGCCTACAATGAAACAGTTGCTCAAGAACGATTTCCGCTCCAAAAAGAAACCGCGACTACTCTCGGCTACACATGGA
>JAGVPS010000096.1 GCA_020052135.1 Minisyncoccota bacterium | reverse complement strand
TTCCTGTATTTTTTCCCTTTCCTCAATCGTAAAATGTTGATATTTCATACACCTCTATTTTACCAGAAGTGTTGCACTTACTTGTTGAACTAACGTTACGAGAAAATGGTAAATAGTTACGAATAAATACTATGTATAACATACTAATTTTTGGAGACAGTATATCAGCGGGGAGAAGGGTGGAAAAAATAAAATCCTGGCCTTCTCTTTTGGCTCAATTCCTTGATACAAAAGATAAGAATTTCACGCTTGTCCATAATTTAAGTATTCCGGGCGAATCAACCAGTGAAGTTATTAAACGATTTCCGATCGAAGCTAAAGTAAGGTGCAAAAAGATTTACCCAGATGACCACACATCTATTATTTTCGCAGTAGGTATCAACGATATAAAATGTGTGAATTCTAAAGATAATCCAGCTATCGGGTTGGAAGACTTTAGAAAAAATATTACGTTCCTGGCCGAAAGCGCCAACGAATATACAAATCACATTATCTTTGTCGGCTTAACTCTGGTTGATGAACAAAAAACCGCGCCAATGGATAATGTTTACTTTCTGAACGATAAAATAAAAATATATAACGAAATTATCAATAAGGAATGCCAAAAAAGAAGCATCACTTTTTTGAATATTACAGAAGAATGGTCTGGGTTCGATTATCTAAACTTACTCTCCGACGACGGTATTCATCCTAATGAAAAAGGGCATCAGAAAATTTTTGAAAAGATAAGGCCGTTATTTATATGATCTATGGAAAAGAAAAAGTATTTTCTAGATATCGCCCACATGCATCCCGTGTGCCCGCTAAGTCTAAGCCACGCGAGGATTTTTGTATTGGCTGATGTTTGGGCACGATGGAAACGAAAACAAGGATTTTCTGTTCGATTTCCAATTTGCATGCATTATAGTGGTTCCACCGTTTTTAAGATTACTAACGCGGTATCAAATTTTTTACAAAATCGAGAGCTAAATGATACGGACCAAAAAACATTAGATCTTATTTTCAATTTTTATAAGATTCCGAGGGAACATTTACATCAATTTACTGAGCCAATAAGTGTTCTGAATTATTTTAGTGATGTAATTCTGAAAGATTTGAGAAGTATTCAAGTAAGTTGCGATTACAACGACTATTTCAATACGACTAGCCAATGGTATCAAGAATTTGTTCGTTCGGTTTTCGATATTTATACGGAGAAAAGTTTTATCACAACACGTAACAGAAATAAATCATTAAATTATCCCAACCAATTATTTAGAGATTCAGCCGTAAAGAGATTAAATGAGACAGGATTTTCGCCGCTAACTGCAAAAGCTATGGTCGCCGACTCGTTGGAAAAATTGAATGGTGAGTGGTCATATGAACGAGAAAATTCAGTTGGGACAGAAATAAATAAACGTATAGTCGATCCACAATTTGACTCTGAATTTTTGAGTATTTTCAACTCGATTTACCCACATTTAAAAGACCTAGACATAAATGAAGTAGATGCACCAAATATTTTTAGAGGATTCTTTCACAAAATTAATGATCCGGATGGTAATTTTTCTCCTTTAGTCGAGGAACTTTATTCAAAAATACTAAAATTTTTACCAGCAAATTTATTTTTAGTGGAGAGGCACTTACAGAACTGGGTAGCTAAAAGAATTTATACGGAAACAATTTTGTTGACGCCCCAATTTTCAACAGGAGAGTATTTCTTTTTGGGATCAATAACAGTAAATGGAAAGATAGATTCTGCTTCCAGAGGAAGGGGGTTAACTTTATCTCAATTAATTCAAGAAGCTGGGCCTATCAATGCGAGAATAAGTCTTTTGTACACTTTTGGTAATCTTTGGAGAGACTTTGAATGGACACCATCTTTTTCTAGAGATATCAGACAAAAAACCTGGCGTTTTATAAAATTTTATAAACTTCTAAGAATCCGTTCTGTAGAAAAGAATTTCAATGAAATCTTAACTCTGCTAAACAATGCAGATAAAGAACTTGAAAATAATTTATATAGCGGATCGATAAGACAATTTATTCACTTGCTGTTTGATGAGTTACCAAAAGTAATTTATCCACTCACAGAATGGCAAGATCAGGAACGCAACAAAAAGGGGAAAGAACAAATTTTAAATTTCTTTCTCAATCATTTTGAGATTCTTTGCCCGGTTCTTAAGGGAAAATTATATGAAAACTGATTATTCAAACTACATTTATTTTTACAAACAATTCTCAACGAGCAGTGGCTACTATGAAGCCTGCGATTATCTGTCTTTTCAAGATGATCGGTGGCAAGGAATAGAGAAGTACATTGATTTAATTGGTTGCGCAATTTCAGACACAAAAAAGAGATTGAGCAAAACCAAAATTTTAATGGCAGATATGGGATGCGGAGCTTATGGTTGGTTGCAAAGATATTTTTCCGAATCCGCAAATAAAATAATCTGCATAGATTCAAATAAGGATGCTCTCAATCAGATAGGGTCGCTTAAAAATCCACTTGCTGAAACTATCCAAGACAATGCTTTTTCTTTGGGAAAAATTTTCTCTCTCGGGCACAAATTCGATTTCGTCTACTGCGGTTTTAATGTGTACGAAGGTTTTGTAGATAATTTCCTAAAACTTACAGCTCCAGATGGTTGCATCTTTCTCATGAAGCCAAAAATTGGTGACGATCTGATTTTGCGTTCATTAGTAAGAAATTATGATATTCTCCCACGATACAAAGAGATTGCTAAAATTACCGCCGCTTTAGAGAAAGACGCTGAAATTAAATATCGAGAGGAAATATTCTCGTGGAAATTTGAAAATGAGAGTACAGATAAGTTATTGGCAGCGATGTCAGTCGTTTGTCTGGGCGAACAGATCCTTATGAATCGAGAACAGTACGAGATAGCCGTTGATTTCGTGAAATTAAGAACATCTAATGACACTGTGCTCATGTCGCAGACTTTTGCATTGTGGCAAGCAGTAAAGAAAGACAACTAATACAAAGAAAAAGCCCAGGAACAAGCTTTCGCAATATTCCTGGGCTGGGGGTTCAGAAGATCTCCGGAAACTTTTGTCTCATGACTTCCTCAATTCCAGCACCGTCAAGCTTGAAGTGCTTGATGAGGTCGTCAATCTTTCCGGAGGTACCGATGTCGAAGCCGTGCCCCATAACCCGAGAAGGTCGTCGCCCTTCGTGCCCCATTACAGCTTTCGCCACAGCGGACTGAAGCACGACGGCATTTCCGTTGTATACGGTGAGGACAGGCAAGTTGTCTCCCAAAAGCCCCACGAATTCCTGATCGAGAGATTTGAGGTTGACGACATTCACCACCCTCGCACCGATACCGCGACTCTCGAGCCTCCGGGCTGCTTCGATAGCACCATGCGTCACCAAACCAGCGCTTACCACCACTACCTTCAACTTTACGGCAGGTTCGTACGCCGTGAAGAAACACACGTTCCTTTGGACGTCAAGCGGCGGCGTGATGGTCTGAACCGACGCGTTGTGGAGCCGGATGTACACCGGCCCACGCGGATACTCACCCAACGCCCAATTAAGGCAGTTGTAAAAGTCCTCCACGTCTGCCGGCTCCAGGAATGTAACTCCCGGCATGGTGAACAACATTCCCGGTTGGCCACTCGACTGATGCGTTGAGCCGTTTCTGGCTCCACTTAGACCACCATCGTCGCCGATGATGACCATCCTGCTTCCGGCTTGAGCCGCCGCGTTAAGCTGATCCGAACCTCGGTACAAGAAAGCGTCTCCATAGTTGATGAGAATTCTGGAGTTGCTCTCCGTAACCGAGATACCGTGTGCCATCGCAAGCAGGTGCTGTTCCCGAATTCCCACGTCGAAGTAGTGGACGCTTGGTCTGTCCAAACCGGAAAGAGTAATTTGATCCAGTTGGATCAGATCCGCCGTCATCACATACAAACGCAAGGGTTTGATGTTTTCAGTCTGCGCCGTGAGTTGCTGGAGATATGTTACGAAGGCGTCCACAACGCTCTGTTCATCGCCGGTCGGCTTGAAGGCGAAATTTGTGTTATCCACCTTCGCATCAATCGGTTTATCAGAACAGGACGGTCGAGGAATTTGCCCCGTAACTTTTTTCAGCATTTCCGCAAAGTTTCCTTCGCGGCCAAGGGTAGTTTTCAAAACTAATTCCTGCTCTTGGATCGCTCGCCTGACGAGTTCTGGCGTGCAAACCCCGATGGTGTGGTAGCCGCTGAAGTGTGTTTCCGCTCCGACGATACCATACCCCTTCAGGGTATTTGCAATGATGAGTAGCGGCTTGTTGGATTTCCCGACACCTTGAAAAGCATCGAGAATTTGTATGATCGAGTGCCCATCAGCGATCTCTTTCACCTGCCAGCCGTACCCTTCCCAGACACGCTTTGGGTCAGTTGATCCGTCAGTGGTACTTGTTGGACGCGAGAGTTGTCTCGTGTTTCTGTCTAGGATGCAGATGAGGTTGTTGAGTTTGAGTTGTGCCGCATGGCGCGCCGCCTCACTCACATTGCCTTCCTGCTCTTCACCATCTCCCAGAAACACATAAACACGTCCATCACTTTCGCCGTCGCTGAGAGCGATTACGGCTCCGACTCCATAGGAGAGAATCATACCGAGCGAACCGCTCGGAGTGATATCAACCCCAGGTAAAACTTCCATTGCTTCATGTCCTTGGAGACGAGAACCGAGGCGGCGATAAGTCAACAGCTCTTCTTCCTTGAACCCACCCAAGCAACGAGAAAATGCTGTAGCGAAGGGGGCCAAGGTGACCGCGCACAAGTACCCTGTCTCGATTCGGATGGCGTGCATCGGCGGGATCGTAACGCAACACTCCGCCGAAGTACAACGACACCATCAACTCAACTGAAGAAGACGAACCACCGAGATGGCCGCTCCCTGCGTTGAGAATGGTTGAGAATATTCGTCGCCGTACTTCATGACAAATCAGTTTCAAGTCTTCAACTCGATCCGTGTTCATAGTGTGCCTCCTTTTCTGTCTGTGCCGTGCCAGTCTTGGCGTGGCTTGTGTGGTTTGGAATCAACCTGCGGTATTCTGTCGGATGATCCCGACGAAGCACCGCAAGCCATCTGCCGGCTTTTGCCTTTGAGACATCTTTGGTCTTAGCAAAGACCATCTCGTAGGCAGCCGACTGGGCTGCTACTCTTCTCAACGAGAGCGACAAGCTCTTTATCATTGAGAATCAAGGAACACCGCGCTTTGATCTCTTCTGCTGATCTGTGCATGGTTTTTTCCTCCGTTTCTTCTGTTGTGAATGTGCTCAACCAAGGAAACTATTTCCTTGATTTCTAGTGATGATTTTATATTTTTTCGTTGACTTTGTCAACTTTGTGTAACGTTAGTTCAACAAGTAAGTGCAACACTTCTGGTAAAATAGAGGTGTATGAAATATCAACATTTTACGATTGAGGAAAGGGAAAAAATACAGGAA
>JAGVPS010000115.1 GCA_020052135.1 Minisyncoccota bacterium | reverse complement strand
TTACCGATTTTATCAATAAAAGAAAATTTCGTTTCACAACTCCCCCTCAAGAGATGTTTGCTCCTTACAAAAAAATAGGGTTAATGCATTTTGGATTATTTCTAGGGGCGTTGCCAATTTTTATAGCAGCACATTCAAAAATTTTCGAAATATGCCTCATGATTTTTCTCATTTTTCTAAAACTAGCGATAGAACTATATACACATCATAAAAACCAAACCTCTCCCGAAGACAAGTTAGAGACTATGCCTATTTCATGAAACTCTCACGTTCCTTTTTCACTCAACCTTCCCTTATTGTTGCTAAAAAGCTTCTTGGAAAATATATTGTTCGGAAAATTGGCAAAAAAACCCTGATCGGAAAAATTGTGGAAACCGAGGCGTATCCGGGACCCTATGACCGCGCCTCGCATGCGTATAGGGGCCGCCGAACTGCTCGCACAGAGGTTGAGTGGAAAGAGGGCGGATATGTCTACATCTACCTCGTTTATGGCATGTATTGGCAACTGAATATTACGACTGGCAAGAAGGACTATCCGGAGTGCGTGCTTATACGAGCGCTAGAACCGCGCTTCTCGAATAGTCTCGAATTAAAACACAAAAAACCTCACGAATCATTCGCGAATATTAGAGATAAAAATTCGAGATGGATTAGTGATGCAAAACTTGCCAATGGCCCAGGAAAGCTCTGTAACTACCTAAAGCTCGATAAATCTTTTTACGGAGAAGATGTAACAAAATCAACAAGATTGTGGCTTACCGAGGGAGATCGTATTTCAAAAAAATATATCGCTCATGGGTCGCGCATTAATATTGATTATGCGGGCACGCACTATGCGAGCCGACCGTGGCGTTTTTGGATACGGCACAACCCCTCGGTTTCCCGCTAAAACCCATATCCACACCAGAAAAGCAGGGTTATGGTATAGTACATATATGCCAGGTAGTGAAAATTTGATTGTGGCCTGGCAGAGTTATTATCGAATTTCTACTACCTGGTATGCCGTCTAAAGACTCACACCTTTTTCTTGTCATTCTCCTCATTATTTTTCTTGCGCTCCTTATTCTCACGGTCGCTGGGTATGGCGGTCCATTGGTGCTCGCCCTTGTCTTTACTGGACTCGCCTCCCCTCTCTATAAACATTTAAAAAACTTTTTCCGTTCGGAAAACGTCGCGGCGTTTGTAACCGTTTTTATCGTCTCGCTTGTTATTATTCTCCCTGCATTCTTTTTTCTTACCGTGCTCACGAATGAAGCGTTTCATCTTTTTACGATTACCCAAAGCGGCTTTACCGAGAACTATTCCTTTCAGAATGCGGTTACTAATCTCTCCGCAAAGTTTGACGTGGACTTGAAAAGCATTATCGATATCCAACTAACGCCAGCGCTTAAAAATTTAGGGCTTTCAATCTCCAAAGAAGTTGGGAGTCTCCTTTCCAATGCCTTGAGCCTGGCGATTAATTTCTTTGTCATGGTCATCGGCCTCTTCTACCTGCTCCGGGACGGCAGAAAATTCGCGGACTTCCTGCTTGCGATAAGCCCACTCAAAACGAGCGACGAGCTGGACATCTACCAGACCTTTATTGACACCGGCAAGGCGGTATTCTATGGAACAGTGCTCTCGGCGCTTGGACAAGGAATTTTGGGCGGCGTAGGATTTTTCTTTGCCGGACTCCCGTCGCCCATCCTCTGGGGTACGCTCATGGGATTTTTATCCCTCATTCCATTCCTCGGCGCGTATATTGTATTTATCCCTGCGGCAATTTACCTCTTTTTCAGCGGGCACGTAGTGACCGCGATCATATTTCTTTTGTACAATATACTTATCGTTTCTACTATAGATAATATTATTAAGCCGAAGGTGGTGGGGGCAAAAATGCACATCCACACCTTTCCCGTGCTTGTCGCCATCCTCGGGGGCCTGAAGTTTTTCGGCATTGCCGGACTCATTTATGGTCCGCTCATCCTCGCGGTGTTTCTTGCCCTGCTCCGCGTCTACCTTGAGACGCAAAAGAGTACGCATACACATACGGCAACATAACCACTATGGCTAAAAAAATAATCAGCAGTATTATTATATTTATCATTATTATTGCTTTTTCCTTTTCCCTCTTTCAGGGGTATTAGACTCATGAGACCTAAGAAGCATATACTATACGCGTGTACATCTCATTAAAGAGTCGTGTATTAATATAATTATTATTCATTATGATGCATGCTGAAGAAAAACTGACGTGTGAGCATTGTACTAAGGAAGATTGTAAGAAGTGCGTTGCGAGAGATGGCAAAAACTTCTGTTGCGAAACATGTTGCAATGACTATAAAAAGCGGCAAGCACAGCCTACGCAAGAGCCGGTGAACGTCTGCAAGTTCTGCTAATGACGGTCGAAAAACATAGTTTTGTCTTATATGCCCCCGCATCAGAGCGGGATATAATTATTATATGGAATTCTGGCACGATAAAACGATTGAGGATATATATGTCCGCCTCAAGACGAATGTGCGCGGTCTATCTGAAGCAGAGGCTCATGAACGCCTAAAGAATTACGGAACCAATGCGCTTCCCGCGCAAAAAAGGAAAAGTATTTTTTCGATATTTTTCAGCCAGTTCAAAAGTCCTCTCATTTACGTACTGCTTGTTGCCGACGCGATTGTTTTTTTTCTTAAAGAATACAGCGACGCTTATATTATTCTCTTTATTCTCATTTTTAATGCGGTCTTGGGAACCATTCAGGAGGGCAAAGCAGAAAATACGCTTGCGGCACTCCAAAAATTTGTAAAGACCCGAGCCGAGGTGATCCGTGAGGGCAAGGATTTGAATATCGCTGATACCGACGTTGTGCCCGGAGACATCGTGCTCCTCCAAGAAGGAGGAAAGATTCCCGCAGACGCGCGCCTTATTGAAGCGCGAAATCTTAAAGTGGCTGAAGCGGCGCTTACGGGCGAATCGGAGCCGGTGCGAAAAATTGAAAGCGTGCTCACCGGGAACCTCCCAACCGCAGAGCAGAAAAACATGGT
>JAGVPS010000057.1 GCA_020052135.1 Minisyncoccota bacterium | reverse complement strand
TGTGCTGATTTTTTTGCAAGTGTGCGATTGGAAAGAACTTTTACACTTACAGCATAGGGCATAGAGAAGGAAAAGAAAGGGGGCGGTTTAAGGACTCTCCGTCAGCATTTTTTTCGACTCTTGCATTTTTACTTCAATAATCATATCCATACATCTTCAACTGTGGTGGCTCATAATGAAATTGCAAGAAGAAATTGACAGAGTTTCTCTCCTATTAAGCAGTGAATCTAACTCAAGAAATCTTGTTGCTCGTGCGCTCACCAGCCTAGTGAAAAAGGAATATCCAGCCGTAAACTCAGACATCAGCAAGTTAGAAAAAAGCAATGAGTTAATCGCCGCTAAGGAGATTGCTTGTATAGCACATAACCATGCCCCCGACAACGAACACTTCCTCGTTCAATACAGTACTCTTCTCGTTAAAACTGTGGAATTAGCTCTTGCTGAAAAAACTGTTACGTCATTCAAAAAGAATTATCCCCAGAAGGTAAATATTTGGGTTAGCTCCACAGAGGCATCAATTTACAAACATCAGGGCCGTTTTGATGAAGCCATTAGCACGCTGCGTGCAATACCTAATCCTTCTCAAAGTGTTCTTGACGATTTGGCCGAGTGTTTTCTATTGAAGCAGGACTATGCCACCCTAAAAGATCATTGCTCCCACAATCAATTAACAGCACGAAGCGCTCTCTATCTCGCAAAATCATATTATCACGAACATGCCGTAGAAAAAGCTCATAATATACTAATACCTTTTCTTGGCTATTCAAAGCAATTGGATTCTTTTTTCAAAAATCTCCCTCCTGTTGCAATTACAACTCAGTTAGGTAATTCACTCACATCTCAAAATCTGCAAGAACCCTTAAAATCTTTTTTAGAAGACTATGACCCTTCTAAATCCGTTTTTATTATGATGAAACTTCCTGATGGCAAAAACAAAACGATTGATGAACAACTGATAAGACTTCAAAATGCTATTCGCCTTGAAACGCAGGCGCATGGCATGACCGCCTTGTGGGCAGACGACAATCCCTACAGCGCCGATATTTTTGACAATGTCCAAGTATACATGAACGGTTGCACATACGGTGTTGCTGTATTAGAAAACCTCTTTTGGGAAACCATGAATCCGAGCGTCGCTATTGAATATGGATATATGTTTGCAAAAGGCAAGAAAATATTATTGTTGAAAGAAGATGCATTTACAAACATAAATGCTGATCTTTTGGGAAAACTATGGGTGCCTTTCAAAATTGATGATCTAGGTACCGTTCAAAAAGCAATTGTAAATTGGATGATTTCACTTAAAATTATACGAAATAGAAAAATATAAAAACTGCCGTATGTGTTACGGCAGCATGAGTTACTCCACAACAATCAAAAAAGCGCTCTCCGTTGTTCCCTCTTCATCCAGTGGACCGGAATTTATAGGCCATAGGAATATCTGTCGAACATTGATTTGATGTTGTCCAAATTCTTTGAATAAATCCTCAATGTCTCTGATATAGGCAACATAGATATTAGCCCCCATTAGCCTTCCGTGCTTAAGTTCGGCAGGGAATGTTTTCACGGCATCTCTCCTTTCGTGAACGGAAGCCTACCAGAATGATAGACTCACGACACGAAACGAGATCGCACACTTTTAGTTTCTTATATTCTCTATATAATTATAATAGCATAATAGTGTCGTAATGTCAATGGCATGCCAATTTCGCTGTTCCCGACCCCGTGCCTACCGAACTGTGATTCGCGCGCGATGGGGTGCGGCGGGGATTTATTATTGTCGTAAAAGCCAGAAAAAAAATATTTTCCCGCCGTCCCGTGCCTTGAGTCGGGCGGTCCGTGGCCGGAGGCTCGGCTAAGGCACTGCCTGTCCACGGCCAGAGCAGTTTGACCGTAGGACTATGGCGAGACCTACGGTCCGGGACAGCGGGTGAAAAGGGAAAGGAATTCTTCTTGACCGCCGTTGGCTTTTTGCCACACGGGGCAGAGAATTTTTCCCGGAAGTTTTAAATCAAAGATTTCTTGTAATCCAAACCAGAAAAAGCCCGCTCCTTGGCCTTTGGAAACTTCAAGAGCGGCTTGCTTGAGTCGTTCCAGACGACGAGAGTTTGGGGAGAGAATGAGCAGGCGCAGGTTTTTAGCAGAAAGCCTGTTTTCCGGCCCTTGGTTGTTTCTCCAGAGAGCATAGCCCTGAAATTTGCGACGCATTCGTGGGAGCGAGGTCGTTCCCCGATCCACTTCCAAGAGAAAGCAGGGATTTTCGCCGTGGCAGGAGAGGCCGAAAAAAGCATCGGCCACAAGCGGAACGCGGAGCGTTCCTTTTTTTGTGGGAATCATTACCGAGTCGCCGATTTTCTGGGGAGAAGTTTCAAAGAAGCGGAGTTTGAAATCGTCTTGCTCTGCTTCAAGGCGCAGGAGGGTAAGGCCGACTTCGGCGACGAGAAGCGAATGCTCCAAGGTGAAAAGCGAGCGTTTGAGCGTTGATGGGGTAAATGAGGGGATTTCCAGAAGCTCTTTGCCGGTGTTTAAAGATAAAAGTTTTGCTCCTCTTCTGGAGAGGCCAAGGATTCTTTTCTGTTCGCCGTCAAGCGTGGGAACTATCCGATCAACGATGATGCCGTGGTCTTTCAGGGCTTCAAGGTTTTGCGTAATTTTCTCGCCAAAGAAATCTTCAAGCTGATTTTCCGCTAAAATCCGAAAGCGGGCGAGGAGGTCAAGCAGCTTATACGCCATTAGCTCGTTTGGGTTTTTCGTGGTTTCGGTTGTCATAAAAACTTTTTGTTAAAAAATGGGTAAGGGCGGCTTCTCCGAGCGCGATGGCGCGTTGGAGTAGGAGGCTTTCTGAAATGGTGGGAAGGGCAAGGTCTCTGGCCGCCGGTGAGAAAAGTTCTCTCCGATTTGCCTTGGAATCTTTCTCGCCTGATTTTCCCTTGCTCACGCCGAGAAGTTTTGCCTGCTCTTTGCGGGAAAGGATTATAAGCGGGAGCTTTAAGCGAGAAGAAAGGAGCTTGGCGGCTTGTGCTGCTGGCGACCGCTTTTCTTCCAAAACAATTGACTGTGGCCTTTCGCGGCAGATGGTTTTGCGAACGAGGTTATAAATAAAATTCCTCTGCTTATTTTTTTCGGGCAAGACGTACTCGGCAACAAAACGAAGCTCCCAAGGGTCAAGCACGATCATGGCCAAGCGCTTGCCCTTGGATAACACGGCAAGGATTCTCGGTTGTCGTCTCGGCGGGCGTAGAAGCAAATGGGTGGTCATAATATTTCTTGGTTAGGTGAGTAAATGGCGGGCGTAGAGGCCAAGGATTGCGGCTCCGGCGACTTGCGCCCAAATGCGATCCCAATCGGTTCGGCAACGGAAAGTGGGCACTGGCGGAAGCATCAAGTCCGGGTAGTTTTCCAATAAAACCTTGGCGGCATTTCTCTGCGTGGGTTTGATTTTTCGACCTTTGGCTTGGCTTTCCTTTTCGGAAAACCATCTGATCGTTTCCTTTCGCTCCAAGCGTATGATTTCCTGAAAACCTTGGCTAACCGCAGTGCTTTCCAGAAGTCCCAAAAGCAGGAGATTGGTTCGTGTGGCTTTTTTCGGAGAAAGTTTTTCCAGAACGATCACCTTTGGCGAGTGTTCCGAAAGCAAGTCATAGAGCCATTCGCGGACTTTTGCGATCATGGCGTTTTCGTCATTGGTTCCGTGCAGGCGAAGGATTCTTGTCCCAAAAATTCCCACGCCGTCGAGCAGGGCTGCTCCCACGGCTCGGCGGTTGAGGGCAAGGGCGAGAATGGGAAATTTTTCTTGTGGTGTGGTTGGATTAAGTTTTACTGTTTCGTTGTTCGTCATAAAGTCGTTTTAAAATGCTTTGATAAAGCGCGGCGCGGGATTTCCTGATTTGCGTGTCCGGCACTTGGAGGCAGAGGTCCAAAGCTTTTCTTGAAATCTCTTCGCCATGAGAGCAAACGAGGTTTTGGTAAAATCTTACTCGTTGCTTTTCGCCAAGCGCTCCGGCAAGCGTCTTGGCAAAAGTTTTGTTTCCCTCCTCTCCCTTTCCCCCCAGACCCCTCTTACTCTCTTCTCCCTTCGCTGTCGGTAAAACCCTCGTCGTCTCGTTAGCCGTCGTCGTAGTAATATATATATTATTAGCGCTAGCGCTCTCGCCTACTTCGTAGAATACTATGTCTTCTGGCCCCTCGTAAGCGGGCGGAAAGTTGACAATGAGGCCAACCGAGATGTGGATAAGTTTTCCGAAGTGAAAGCGATAGCGAGCCAG
>JAGVPS010000113.1 GCA_020052135.1 Minisyncoccota bacterium | reverse complement strand
TAGCGGGGGATAACAATGCTTACGTCAACCCCCGCTACCGTGAGCGCTCGTGGAAGCGCTTCGATGACATCGCCAAGCCCGCCCACTTTAACAAGAGGTGCAAGCTCAGCTGCGACAAAAAGAACCTTCATATACAGAAAGTATGCAGTATTTTATTAAAAAACGAAATGGATTTTGTCCTTTTCGTTTTTTTATCTTCTATCTTCAGCTTGTCCGCCCCGAATTTTTTTATACTGCTCCTTATATCTATCCATAATCGCTTCAATCTCTCCCAAGGGGAGCTTATATCGCAAAAGGTCTACCGCATGCACAGCATCATACATATCATTTTTAGTTTCAAGCTTCCATATGCCATCTCGCCATAGAATCGCTTGCTCATAGTTTTTTTCCGCCGCTGATTTTTTCATTTCGCGCTCCATAAGCTCTACAAACGCTTGATACACCTCCGGCTTGCCGCTCTCGAGAGTTCGCTCCTTGAATGGTATTTTGACCTGCTCCTTAAGCTCATGAGATTCTTTCCGTATTTTTCCTTCTCGTTGCCAGGTAAATCCCAATGAGATAATTTCATTGTAGAGTTCGTGTGCGTGTTTTTGCGCTAGAAGCGCATCTTTCCCTAATGACTGGATGGTATCGAGGAGCAACCACGCCCCTTGTTCAATCATCTCCAGGCTCCACCAGGGCCGATTTGATGCCCAGAAAAACTGATCTGATGCGAGTGCCGCATCAAGCTTTTTCCTGGCCTCAATATATGAAGGCTCTCCCTCGCTTTCGCGCACCGCGCGAACCGCTAAGTCAAAGAGCTCCCATTGTTTCGTATGAATGAGATTTTCCGAATCGTGCCAAGAATGAAATTGTATTCGATGCTCAATGTCATATTCACTTGATGCCCAGGTTGCAGGAAGCGGACGCACGGACTGCCCGGGCGGAAAATGAGCAGAAATTTCCGATATAAAGCATTGCGGGAGCAGTGGAGATGCCGCAAGCCCAAAAAGCACTTCTTCGAGACCTGGCCGATGATGTCCAAATGTTTCTCCATCCATCGCAGTGAGAAGATACCGATCTTTTTTTGCCTCATCGCCGAGCGTCGAAAGAAATGTTTCCGCTTTTCGAGCCACTGCGCTAATAATAAGATTCGATGAGCGACGATCGCGAAACACCGCCCTCAGCTTCGTATCGGCAATCGGGAATGTTCGATCATACGGAACCGCATCTACTTTGCCCGAATACACAATCTCATCAAGAATTATCGTTTTGTATCCCATGCGAGAAACCACTATTCCGACTTTATCGTCATACGCCATCTCCGGCGGAAAAAAACTTTTTGGGACATACACTTCGCCAAATATTTGTTTGTTCGTTTCGTGATTTAAGAGAATCTGTCGTTCAATCTCACCCTCGGAAAGAAACGGTAAAAATGCGTGATATTTAGCAGTTTCTGTAAATTCGAGATTGCCCGCTTCAGCGAGTGCTCGAATATCGTCAATGACATCATGAAAGCCCTCCTTTACCAGGAGCTCGCTTAAAGCCCCGCTGATATTTAAAGTAACTTTTGCGCCCGGAATATTTCGAAGTCCCCGGAAAATTCTCCGATAGCTTTGATTCGTCACCTGCTCAAGAATATCTTTTGCCTGCCCTATCGGCTGATAAATATGCAAAAAATTTGCCCAGTACATATGTAGATAATTTCTAATATTTAATTCCTAATCTCTAAAAAAAATATAAAATCCCAATTCTCTATGCGTATGGCACTCACACTAATTTTTATCCTTCTCCACGTCTCGCTTATGTGAAGCGCTCGCTACATCGAACAAATGCGCGTGCTCTTTAGCCGAAGTATCCCACGAAAAATTCTCAGCCATCATCCGCCGCTCGAGCGCTCGCCAGGTTGTTTTATTTTGAAAATTCTCAAACGCGCGCGTAATAGCGATCATCATTGCCTGTGAATCAAAATCTTTAAATACAAACCCGGTTCCTCCGCTCCCCGAGAATGCGTGGTCCTTGACCGTGTCCGCAAGGCCGCCCGTCTTCCGCACGATCGGGGTTGCGCCGTACCGCATAGCTTCAAGTTGTACCAATCCAGCGGGCTCGAATTTAGAAGGTATGAGGATTGCGTCTGCTCCGGCAAAAACAACATGCGGCAATACAGCATCAAACACGAGATTGGTTCCTACGCGGCCCGGATACCGTTGTTCAAGCTCCTGAAAAAATCCCATATATTTACCCTCTCCGGTACCTAACACAACAAGTTGGATTTTTAGTTCTCGCAACAGCACATCAGCAACCGGAAACAGAAGATCAAATCCTTTTTGTTCGCTCAGGCGAGAAACAATCCCGATCACAAAAGAGCTTTTTGTTTGATCCAATCCGAACCGCGATTGTAGTTCGCGCTTATTTTTCTCGCGCTTATCAAGCGAGTCGGCACCGTAATTTCTGATGATGTACGGGTCTGTTTCCGGATTAAACTCCTCGTAATCAATACCGTTCAACACTCCATATACTCGCGCCCGTCGCTCGCGCAAAAGTCCGTCTAAGAGTTCGC
>JAGVPS010000060.1 GCA_020052135.1 Minisyncoccota bacterium | reverse complement strand
CTTTGAGTGACGTCAAAAAACAGGCCGGGCAAAGAGCTGTCCTTCCCTCTGCCCGGCGAAAGAAAGCGATAGCTATTCAGGCTCTTGCGCAGTCAGACGGAGAACCGATTGGCGAACAAAAGTTTCTGACAAAAACCAGACAGGTAGAAACCGAAGGGACGATGATTGATCCTGTCACTGATCGTCCTTTCGTTACAACTACAACAAAAACCTCAAAAACCCCAATTCGCCGTGAGATATATAAGAGTACTGACGAAGAAAAAACGGCAAGTGCAAAAGCAATGATAAAAAATGAGGAGAAGCTCAAGGAAATCGCGAAGCGCATAAAAAGCACCGGGGACGGAGATAAAGATGAGCAACTAAAAAAAATTAGAAAGGCGCTTGATGAATTAGAAGGGAAAGAAGAAGGAGAAGATAAAGGGAAAGAAGAAAAATAAGATACTTAAAAACTCTCGCACACCATGACACCAATTAATATCTACGGTTTAGGCGGCTACAACACTAAACAAATCCAAGAATTTGCACGTGTTGTTTCTGACGAAGGTTTAGACTCGGTCGAGATTTTTGCACGACGGCCTGATGCCGCCCCAAACATAACAGAAACTATTAAATCGTTAGGGATTGAAAATGCTCCTTATATTATTCCTGACGCGCTCGCAGGAAATGCAGGAATTGAGGTTGTAAAAGCATTTACACTTCCTCAACTCGAATATGTCGGGATAGAGGGAGATGGCTATCTTAAAGAAACCATCAAAATAAAAATGGCAGAACTTTTTGCTCAAAAGCCAAACGATGAGGATATAAAACAAAAACAGTCGTATATTACCTACTCACCCGCCTGGCAAGCATAAAAATATTTATGGCAGACGATATATACACAACAGAAGAAGAGGTTCCTCCTCCCGATGAGATTGAGGAGCCCGCCCCCAGCCCCGACCAAGAGAAGTTGTGGGGAGCGCTTGATGCCGTAACAACCGCGGACACTTTTTTGCGGGAAATAAAATTGTCGCAGATAGACCACGAAGCACGAAAACGCCTTGCGTCAATAGGGCTTGCATCAACCCTTGAGAAGATGTGCAAGGAATATGCATTTGACGTAAGAACTAGCCAAACGTTCTCCTTTCTCATACAACGCTTCGCCATACATGACCTTACACTTACTGGCTTCACACAGGAGCTTATAAAAGCTATTGGCGAAGAAAAGGGCAAAAAACTTATGGTTGATAGCGCGCTCCACGACATATTAAAATTATGGGCAGGTGGCGCGAACCTTTTTGGAGAGTCTGAAATAAAAGCAAAACCTATAGATGCTGTTCCCGCGACCATACAAAAACCATTGCCCGCCACTCCTCCAACGCCCAAAACCGCGCCAATTGCATCCTTAGAAAAAAAAGCGGGGGTTGAAAATGAAGAAGAAACAGTTGCCCCCTTCATTCTCCACGAGGAAAAATCTCCTTTTACTTCGACCACGCCTAAAATTCAATCCTCGGTAAATTTCGACATCCTTCGCGCCCCGCGAAACGCTCCGGCTCCAAAGCCGATCACCGTTAAAATAGAATCTCCGTATGATAAGCCGAAGGAAAATACCCCCCGAAGAGTAGTGCATTATAGTAACCTGCGAACACCTTTGAATACCGATGCGAAAGATGCGAAATAAATTCGAATGACGCGAATAATTTCCCCAGAAAAAGTTGTCTTCCCTGAATTATCTTATACGATTACCGGTCTCCTTATGAGAACTCAAAATGAGATCGGTCGTTTTGCAAAAGAGAAGCAGTATGCCGATTGTTTTGAGTTTCTTTTAAAAGAAAAAGGGTCGCGGTATCGGCGCGAGGCAGGTATTACGATAGACATCGGTCAAGAAAAAATTGGTGGCAACAGGGCTGACTTCATTATTGAAGAAAATATATTAGTTGAACTAAAAGCGCTGCCTTTTTTGACCAAAAGAGACTATTATCAAACTATGCGATACTTACAAGCTGCTAATTTAAAACTAGGGCTACTTGTTAATATGCGAAGTTTATATCTCAAACCTAAACGAATTTTGAATTCTTCGCATCATTCGCATTAATATTTCGCATCGGTATATGCAATTCCAAGTCCCCCAATTTATAGATATCGCACCCAAGATTATCGGCCCGCTCACGTTACGGCAATTTTTGTATATTGCCGGGGCCGCTCTCGCGGCGTTTCTTCTTTTATTCATACTGCAATTTTTTATATGGATATTGGCTACCGGCATGCTTGTGGGTGGCGCTCTCGCACTCGCGTTTGCGCGAATAAACGGTCAGCCGATTGAACGCATAGCGGCTGCCGCGTTCCAATATTTCTGGAATCCGCGGATTTATCTCTGGAGGAGAACCGAAGAAAAAACAAAGTTTCCCGAGCTCCATGCCCCCGAAAAAAAGAGTGTGCTGAATTTTAGGGAGATTGCCGAGGGGTTGACTAAGTCTTTTTCCTTTGCCGCCACCGCTTCTCCTCAAAAACCTCCCGAGGTACGGACGCCCTTGAATGATTTGTCGCTCAAAATAGCGACCACCGTGCGCCCTATCGAAAAACGGGAAAAGCAGACGCGCTTGTTTGGATTTTTAAGCTCCCAAAAAGAACTGTTTGAAGAATTTCGTAAGACGACCGGCGATCGAGAAGAAGCGAGGCGGATAGACTACAGATAAAATTTCCAATATCTAATATCTAATTCCTAATGGAAAAAAAGAAGCAAATATATGATCTTGAACAAAGAACTAGTGCTTTTGGAAAAGAAGTTGTTAGGTTTGCAAAACAAATTCCCAAAAATATTGTAACAGTCCCATTGATAACACAATTTGTACGAGCCGGTACAAGTATAGGAGCAAACTATTGTGAAGCAGATTGTGCTGAGTCACGAAAAGATTTTGAGCATAAAATCGGAATTTCTAAAAAAGAAGCTAAAGAAACTAGATACTGGCTGGAAATGATCGCCGAGGCAATGCCAACCTTGAAAGAAGAGGCTTATGGATTGCGGCAAGAAGCAAATGAGTTACAACTCATCTTTATCAGTATTGTTAAAAATTCACGGCTTAATAAATCACTATAATCATTTAAGGGGAATGATACTTTAATTAGAAATTGGTAATTAGAAATTAGAAATTCTATACTATTGATATGCCCAACACCAAAGAAGCTCTCCCAACGCAAAAATTCATTGAGATTGATCGGATCGAAAACGGCACCGTTATCTTGAATGGTGGCGGCTTGCGCCAGATACTTATGGTATCGGGTATTAATTTCGACCTTAAATCTGAAGAGGAGCAGGGTCTTATTATCAGCCTCTTCCAAGGATTTTTGAATTCGCTCAACTTTTCCGTTCAGATTTTCATCCACTCGCGCAAAGTGAACATCGAAGGGTATCTTGCAAATCTTGAAAAACGAGAAAGCCAAGAATCTAATGAGTTGCTCAAAAATCAAATTGTGGAATATCGGGAGTTCATAAGGGCGTTTGTGAGTGAAAACGCTATCATGTCTAAAAGCTATTTTGTCGTAGTCCCCTACGACCCGGTTCAGCTCTCTTCGCAGGGAGAGGCGTTCACTTCTAAAATCTTTGGCTTGTTAAAAAAGAAAGGGGTGGAAAGTCCCAATAAGCGTCTTCCCGAGGCAAACGCGACCCAAGAACGAGTCATGAGCGAACACGTGGAACAATTGACTCAACGCTCAAACCAAGTGATTAGCGGTTTGAATCAAATGAACCTCCGCGCCATTCCCCTAAACGACGCGGAGCTTGTCGAGCTTTTCTACAACCTCTATAACCCAGAGGCCATCGAAAAAGAATTACCAAGCGCAGAAGCGACTGGTAATTAGAAATTTGTAATTGGCGCATTACATATATTGTATTAACTCAGTTACTAATTACCGTTTACCAATTACCAACTTTATGAAAGACGATTTAAAAAACCTCATCGCGCCTCCGGCTCTGGAAATAAGCTCTGGTTTTTTAAAGCTGGGAAATAAATTCGTCAAAACTCTTTTTATTTCCGTGTATCCGCGGTATCTCGCCACCGGATGGTTTTCGGGCATTATAAACCTCCCTAATCTGCTCGATGTTTCTATATTTATCCATCCTATAGAAACTCCGCTTGCGTTAAAAAACCTAAGGAAAAAAGCTGCGCAGATCCAGGCGCAGATCAACGAAGGACAAGAAAAGGGAGTGGTGCGGAACCCCGTTCTTGAAACCGCAATACAGGATATCGAAAATCTTCGCGATTCGCTTCAGCAGGCACAAGAGAATCTTTTTTCTGTGGGAGTCTATATCACACTCTATGCGAGCGACGAAAAATCTCTTGCCGCTTTGGAGGGTAGTGTTACAAACCTCCTCGAGAGTCGCCTCGTTTATGTAAAACCAGCTCTTTTCCAGCAAATTGAGGGGCTCAACTCAACCCTCCCCATTGGTAAAGATATTCTGAATATAACCTCTCCTATGAATTCGAGTCCCCTCTCCTCCTTGTTCCCGTTCGTTGCCGTGAATCTTACGTCGGACGAAGGACTCATG
>JAGVPS010000077.1 GCA_020052135.1 Minisyncoccota bacterium | reverse complement strand
CGGCATGAACCCATCGATATCTTGACGGTGAGCGGCAAGCTCAAAGAAGAGGGCAAGCTTGAAGCTGTCGGCGGCTCCTCATATCTCACGAAGCTCGTGAGCTCTGTCCCTACCGCATCCCACATCGGGCACTATGCAAAAATCGTTAAGGAAAAAAAGGTGCTGCGCGACCTCGTGAGCGCCGGGTCTGAGATAACCGAGCATGCCCTGAATCCCAGCGACGACGTAGAGCAACTCCTGGATGCGGTTGAACAGAAAATATTTTCCATTTCCCAACGCTCCATAACGCAAAAATTCACCGCAGTCAAAGACGAGCTTCAGGGAGCCTATGAACGCATCGAAAAACTGCATCGGGGCGAGGGCGGGCTTCGCGGCGTAGAAACCGGGTTTAAAGGACTCGACAACATTTTGTCCGGCCTCCAGAAATCTGACCTTATTATCATAGGCGCTCGGCCATCATTGGGAAAAACTTCACTCGCGCTGGATATTGTGAGACATGCAGCAATTGCAAAGAATGAATCCGTAGGCCTTTTTTCTCTTGAGATGTCCCGCGAACAGGTAGTTGACCGTCTTATATCCGCAGAAGCGCGCGTACCCTTGTGGAAACTGCGCACCGGGCGCCTTAAAGACGACACTGACTTCGCGCTGATTCAGCATGCCCTCGACAAACTATCCCGCGCGCCTATCTATATCGACGACACTCCATCCCCCAATATCCTCCAAATGCGTTCTATGGCTCGCCGCCTCCAGGTAGACCAGGGACTCTCGCTCATTGTTGTTGACTACCTCCAGCTTATGCAACCGCGAACAAATTCGGACAATATAGTCCAACAAATTACCGAGATCTCGCGGGGGCTGAAGGGACTCGCCCGAGAACTGAACGTCCCGGTGCTCGCGCTTTCACAACTCTCGCGGGCAGTTGACCAGCGAGAAATCAAAGTGCCGAGACTCTCCGACCTTCGAGAATCCGGCTCCATTGAACAAGATGCTGATGTTGTACTCTTTATATACAGAAAAGACCGCGACAAAACGAGCGTCTCTTCTGAGGAGGAGAATATCGCAGAAATCATTATTGCAAAACATCGAAATGGCCCCCTGGGCACCGTGCGCCTCCGCTTTGACGCTGAAAAAGCAAGCTTTGAGTCGATCGATACGATGCATACAACAACATTTTAATTTCCAATATCCAATTACCAATTTCCAAAAAACTTAGAAATTAGTAATTAGAAATTTTATTCTCATGCTTCCCAAATCCATTGAAAATTTCATTCGGCTTTTTTCTAAACTCCCCGCCATTGGACCCCGCCAAGCAACGCGGCTTGCGTTCTATCTCCTCCGCCAAGGCAAAGAATCGGTCCAAGAGCTTGATCGGTCGCTCGCATCGTTGGGACAGCTTGAAACATGTTCGCGGTGCTTTTTTCCGTATGAGCCGAAAGGTTCGGGAGTCGGACATGTGAATCTATGCGCTATCTGCAGCAATCCCGCGCGTGCAAAAAATATCGTTGCTATTGTTGAAAAGGAAACCGACCTTTTGTCGCTCGAAAAAACAAAAACTTTCCAGGGACACTATCTTATTTTGGGCGACCTTGCCCGCGATGGCATCTTAGAGCCAGATCAGAAACTGCGACTGCAAAGTCTTAAGGCATACATTGAGAAAGAAGTGGGCGGAAAAGCTGAAGAAATTTTACTTGCTTTGAATCCGACAACCGCCGGCGACATTGGAGCAGATATCATAAAAGAACAGCTAAAAACACACGCAAAAAAGATAACTCGCCTCGGCCGAGGACTTCCCACGGGTGGCGAAATTGAATTTGCTGATGAAGATACTTTAGGAGGCGCGCTTGAAAATAGAAAATAATACCATGATCACCATCAAAACCGGCGAGTACGAACATTTTAAGGGAAAGCGGTACAAGGTTCTCGGAGTTGCTCGACACAGTGAAACGCTCGAAGACGTGGTTATCTACCAGGCGCTGTATGGAGATTATGAAACATGGGTTCGTCCCCTTCGTATGTTTCTTGAGGAAGTGGAGCATGATGGCAAGAGAATGCCGCGCTTCAAATACATAGGCAACTAAAAACCGCGTATGCGGTTTTTTGGTGAACACAAGCTCAGGAATTAATTTTTAAGATTTCCACTTCAGTATATTGCTGACGATGACCCTTCTTTTTCTTATAGCGAGATTTTGCATGGTACTTAAAAACAATAATTTTATCGCCTCGCTTTTGTCCGATGATTTTTCCCTCCACGCGGGCGTCCTGAACTGTGGGTTGGCCGATGGTTACTTGCGCGCCGTCTGCAAGGAGTAACACTTGATCAAAAGAAATCAAAGAGTCGGAGACTCCCTCAATCTTCTCTATCTTTATTTTGTCGCCCGGAGATACTTTATATTGTTTGGATCCGGTTTCAATAATAGCAAACATAGTATGTTAATCTTTAAGTATATCTCGAATCGGTCCCTCTCGAATTTTCACAAATTCGTGATCATTCGAGATTATGATATTCGCGATTGATGGGTGATTTTTTAATTGACTGTCAGAATAACACCTACTGCTATTAAAATCAAGATGCCTATAAACACGTTAAAAAAGACGAGGAGAAGGGAGAAAAATTTAATCCGATCGTAGAAAAAGTAAGCCAGGCACGCATTCACTAAGGCCGCCACAAATCCAGCGCCCACAATCCCAAATACATGCATGCGCGATCCGAAGAAATCCAAACCGCCATCGCTCGTGAAATGAATCACGAGAACACCCTCCCCCGGCTGGATAGTTAAGACCAGAAAAAAACTCACGATACACAGCGCGAGAAATCCGATACCGGCCATACGTATATATCCATCGCGAAAAAAAGCGGGTTTCATAAAGATTAAGCGGCAAGCCGCTCAAAAATACTCCGATCAACAGAATATTGTTCTCGAATGCCGGACGGAACTGAAGGCAGGCGACCAAGCGCCTCGCTCTGCATAAGCAACTCTTTCATGATGACTCGCTCGAGGAGATCGCTTGCTTCGCTTATGCGTCCGCGGATAATTTCTCCCGCAAGACGAGCGACCTCTTCTGGATTTAATGACACCACAAAAATAGGGAGTGTATCATACGCGGTTTTTTCTACGCCTTCGCCTCCGATGCCTACTCCATACTTTACCGTACCGCCATGTTCTATTTTTTTCATAAAATCAAACTGTTCTACCTTTGTTTTCCAGTTTGTCGTCGTATCAACGACCGCGAGCGGCTTTCTGGTTTCAAGATCAAATACAATTTCATCAATGCCGTTTTTGTAGTCGTCGTACTTGGTGGTTCGGACTGCTACGAGCTTTCCCTTAAACCATAGTTGATTAAAGGCGAGTGTTTTCACCACCTCAAGCAACTCGCCAACACCGGTGTTCGCTTCTCGATCGAATCGAGATTCTCGATTTCTTACGTATAATGCGTCACTCTGCAGTTCTCGCGTGGCATATTGAGAACCGAATGCTGAGGCATCCAGACGGCAATCGTCGGTTACGGGAAATCCTTGTTCGCGAAGACGAAGAGCTTCTTCCCTTAAAAGCGGAAGAAGCCGCTCAAGGCGGTTGTCTTTTTGCATATCTCCTCTCTGTTCTTTACGATGCGCTTCAGGGAAAGTTTCTATGGGCATAATAGATAAGTAGTCCCGACGGGATTTGGATCCCTGCCTGCCGGCAGGCAGGCGTGTTCCTGCGCTGACTTGCCCGCCTCAGGCGGGGAATGCTATTTAGGGGCTAGACACCACAACACCTATGCTGGATATGAGCCTGGTACTCCCAAGGGGAATCGAACCCCTGTTCCAGCGCTGAGAACGCTGTGTCCTAGGCCACTAGACGATGGGAGCATATCGTCCAGCATAGGTTGTATGGGTAAACGACAGGACCAAGGTAGATACACTATCTGGGTTTCATTAAATCTATATCTCTTTTATCCTTGCCGCAAGCCAAGCCGTAAATCTGTTTTGCTGAGCGCCTCAGCAATCTGCAAAAGATTCATACCTAAAACCACACCGACCGTAGCTGCCGCGGCCGCGGCATAAGCAAACTCCTTACCCGCAACACTCGCGAGACGGATAGGCACAAAACTTCCGCCATAGTGAAGCTTAAAAAAGACTCCTGTTGAACGATCTTCTTCAGCGCGCTCTCCATAGTTCATAATGCGCATATCAGCCGCGCTATTGAAACCAAACGTCAGCACGTTTGCTCGTGTCCGATCTCGGGCAAGCGCGACTTCAGGATCGTCCATGTTTAAAATCGCATATCCACTCGAGGTCAAAGACTCCACAAGCCGAACCGCGTCCGGCTTTGCGTCATCATCCGAAAGCACGGCTCCTTTTAGAGAGGTCACTACGGCTATATGGGGGCGCGCGATTTGCAGGAGCGCCTTGGCTTCTCCGGGCGTATCCCTGCCATACACCAATACCAATGCTTCGGGATAGCGACTCTTCTTTCCAAACAAGAGTCCTCCTAACGCATAGGACACTGCAAACACCGAATAGAACATTCCTTTGGTTGAGATTCTAAGATTTAAAATCGCTGAAAAAAACGCATCCTCTGAAACTTGCGCGCGCCGAACTGCCCGCATACGCCGCACGCCGATTAAGACAGAGGTAATAGCTTGCTCAGCTATCGCTTTTCCAGCAACTCCTCCTATGCCAATAATAGTCGGCTCGTATCGCAGAAGCGCAAATCGAGAGAACGTAATAAGTAGCGCATGAGCAGTTGTCTGTATAAAATTTTTCATGAGAAGCGCTCACCTTGGTATCGCTCTCAACAGAGAGCAGTCATAACATTACTTCTTTCGGCAAATTATCCGGCGGCACGGCATAATAGTTCAATAAAAATTGCGCAAGTTCACGAAATGCCGGCACGACGGTTGTACCGGCAAGCGGAGCTCCCTGCGGCTTATCAAGCTTAATCAAAATCACGAAGCGTGGATCGTATGCGGGAGCAAAACCCGTGTACGTATGGATAAACTCATCGGTGTACCCGCCACGCTTAAAATCAGGAACTTGAGCGGTGCCTGTTTTTCCAGCAATCGTATAGCGGGGAATTTGAGCTATGACTGCTTTTTTGACCGCGCTTACCATCATATCAGTAACGGCGCGCGCGCTCTCGGGACTAATGACTTGGCGTATGGGCTCTGGCACATCATCCGCGCGAAGATACGGACGCATCATCACTCCCTCATTTGCAAGCGCTGAAACCGCGGCAATGAGGCGGATAGGAGTGGTGGCT
>JAGVPS010000082.1 GCA_020052135.1 Minisyncoccota bacterium | reverse complement strand
TTTAAGGGTACTAATGTCGCTATCGGTACCGGGAAGGCAGTCGTGGTAGCGACCGGCGTCCATACCGTTATCGGAGGAATTAGCAAAAAAATTTCGGAAATAGAAACAGAAAAACCGCTTGCTAAAAATTTAAAGCAACTCGCTCGGAGCGTTGTTTTCATTGTGCTCGCCATTATCACGCTCATCTTTGGAATCGGCATTTTGGAAGGACAGGAAATACACGAGATGTTTATATCATCGGTTGCCATTGCTGTTGCCGCAGTACCTGAAGGGCTCCCGTTGGTGCTTACCGTTACCCTCGCGTTTGGAGTGTCGCGGATGGCAAAACGGCGAGTGCTCGTAAAAAAACTTCAGGCAGTGGAAGCGCTTGGCCAAGCGCAGGAAATTGGAGTGGATAAGACCGGTACTATTACTAAAAATGAGCTCGTGATCACTCAGGTGATTGCGGAAGGCACGACGATAGATATTTCCGGAGTTGGCTATGATCCTCTTCCGCAGATAAAAAACCCAAGTCCCGCAGTGCTCCGTGCGGCAGAGATTGCAGCTTTTTGCTCTAATGCCCATCTCTCTCGGAAAGAAACCTCTGAAACGTATGAGCTCATTGGCGATCCAACCGAAGGCGCGCTCGAAGTCTTCGCTCGCAAAGTCGGGACCCCTAAAGAAACTTTGCTTACGACTCACCGTCTCATCACTGATTGGCCTTTTGACTATCAAAAGAAAGTCCACCTCGCGCTCTATGAACGAGAAGGCGGCTATCGCCTTGCCGGAACTGGCGCGCCTGAAGTTGTTTTGGAAAACTCAATGTTTTTTCTCAAAGAGGGAATTCCTACGGCGATCACCCTTAAAAACAAAGAGGCTGTCCTTCAGGACTTTTATAGGCTTTCCGCTCAGGGACTCCGGGTTATCGGGTATGCATTTACCGACACTGTCACCAAAGAGATTAATACAGATCCTCTGCCCCCGCTTACGTTTGGCGGACTCTTTGCCATGCAAGACGCGCTCCGACCAGGCATCAGAGAAAAAGTGGCAGAGGCAGAAGAGGCGGGCATACGCGTTATGATGATTACCGGGGATCACGCGATCACCGCGCAGACTATAGCGGAACAGGCGGGCATTTGGAAAAAAGGCGATACCGTCATGACGGGTATGGAAATTGACGCCTTAGATGAGCAGGCATTCACCGAAAAACTTTCCACCACCACGGTTTTTGCTCGTGTTACCCCGGACCATAAAATGCGCATCATCCAAGGCTACCGCGCCCGGGGCGAAGTAGTGGCGATGACGGGAGATGGCGTGAATGACGCTCCCTCGCTCGTTGCGGCTGATCTCGGCATTGCTATGGGTAAGATCGGTACCGAGGTTGCCAAAGAAGCATCGGACATCATCCTCCTTGATGATAATTTTGGCGATATTTTAAACGCCGTGCTTGAAGGCAGGAATATGCGTGAAGGCATCAGGAGGACAATCACGTACCTTTTTTCCTCAAACTTAGGCGAAATTTTACTTATCCTGCTCTCGCTTCTCTTTCGAACCCCTCTTCCGCTCTTAGCCGCTCAGATTATTTGGATGAATGTGGTGACTGATACGTTTTTTGACATATCACTCTCCCTCGAACCACAGGATGTCTCGCTCATGCGAAGAAAAAGACATATTTCGAAAAAATTACTTGACCGTTCCCTAGTAGGCCGACTGCTCCTCATCGCGCCCATGCTCGCGCTCTTCAGCTTTTATCTCTTTGCGTCACATCTCCATGATCCGGAAAAGGCACGCACGCTCGCCCTCACAAGCCTTATTGTGCTCCAATGGTTCAACGCGTTAAATTGCCGGTCTGAAGAGAAATCTATTTTCCACATGAACTTTTTCAGTAACAAATTTCTCACAGGAACTCTCGTGTGGGTTCTTGTGCTTCATGCGTTTGCCCTCTATACGCCCTTTATGAATCGCCTCCTCCATATCGAACCGCTTTCGATCCGAGACATCCTGACGATTGTGGCATTTGCCTTGCTCGTTATTTTTGCAGAAGAAACTAGAAAGTGGTTTGCGCGGAGAAAGCGGGGTAGCGAAAAAGTTCCCGCGCTCACCGTATCTTAAGCGTTCTTTTCGAGAGCTTCGTATTGCGCGCGCATTTGCATCATCAGGTCTTTCACCTGATCAGGGCGTGGAATCTGGCGGAAAATAAACTCTCCGTGCGTGCCTGCGCTTTGGATTCGCACGTCTCCAAATCGCAAAAGCGTGGGAATAATCCCGTGAACACGAATTGATATATCCTGCACATCTCCCAGGTTCACGGAAGCCACGGTGCGGCTAAAAAGTCCGTGTAGCTCTACAAAAATGAGTCGTTTATTGGTGATAATCCACGCGTCAAGGTAATAGTCGGTGATCACAAAAAAGAAAACGATCCACATAACCTCTGCAATAAGCACTGATCCGGGTACTACCCATTTCCCGTAGATATCCATAAATTCTGGAACAAGAACCCCGAGGAGGAACGGCAAAAAAATAGCTATTACAAACCCAAATCCAATTTGCGATAGCGCCAGACTAAACACAAACCAATGTCGCCGACATACTCGCTGTATTGTTTCTCCTTCTTGAAGTTGGAGCATAAAAAAGTATTATGACTGAATCGCGCGGAGAATGAACCATCCCGACATAATACATCCGATTAAAATTCCTACGGCGCAAACTCCGAGAAGGCGCTGAACATTGAGGAGCTTTCCGGGCAACGCAAAAATTCTAAAATGGTATCTAATAGCAAAAAAGGCAACAGCCGCTACAACCTGCACGGCAATAAATGCTCCCATGAGCATCACATCATCAAACCACGGAGGAAAAGCCATACTGCATACAGTATAACACTTGGTTAAAAGATACGAGAACCGCTATACTTATCTATATGAGCGAACTACCAAGAACGTACGCAGATCTCTCCGCAACAGCCGCAGGAAAAATGATGGTAACGAATGTGCCAGTGATATCCATAGAAGCAACCATTCGAGACGCCGAAACCCTACTTACCCATGAGGCAAAGCGTTTGGATACCATCAATTATGTGTATCTCACCGATACAGCAGGACATCTTCTGGGCGCGATGTCTATCCGTGAAATTTTTGCTCTACCAAAAACAACTCCACTTAAAGAAGTGGCGACTAAGGAGCTTATATCAGTGCGACCACATACACTCCGCGACCGAGTAGCGTTCCTTGCAATTGAGCACAATTTAAAAGAGATTCCCGTCGTGGATATGAATAATCTTTTTTTGGGAGTAATTCCCTACGACGTGATCCTTAAAACACTTCGGGAGGAACATGTAGAGGACGCGTTGCGGAGCGCCGGCGTACATTCATTTAATGGAGGCGCAAATCTTGTCGGCGCCTCATCGTGGATTCTTATAAAAAAACGTATTCCTTGGCTTATTATAGGAATGCTGGGGAGTGCGGTCACGGCAGTTATTATTACCTCATTTCAAACAGCGCTTGAAAGCCAGCTTCTACTCGCGGCCTTCATCCCGGCAGTGACCTATATTGCTGGGGCGGTCGGAGTGCAAAGCGAAACCATTCTCATTCGTACCGCGTCTCTCACAAAAAATTTTTCATTTGCCGCCTATGTAACTCGTGAAGTTTTTATCGGGATTGGCCTTTCGGTGTTGCTGGGTCTTGCGATTGGAAGTATTTCGTTTCTTATTTGGCATACTGCCATAGTCAGCCTTATTCTCGGACTTGCTTTCTTAGTCGCTATTATTGGATCCATGACAATTGCCGTATTTCTCCCTTGGCTTCTTTCTAAGCTTCGTCTTGACCCTGCAATTACCGGCGGTCCGCTCGATACGATTTTTTCGGATATTATGAGCGTTGCGGTATACTTTGTGATTGCAAATATCATACTCCGTGCGTTTGCATCATGATCCAAAGATTTCGAGTGCATGCGCGCCACCCTCAGAAACGCCTCATTAAAAAAGCGGTAGCTGAACTTGAGCTAAATAATCTGGTTATTTTCCCGACCGAAACATTGTATGGAATAGGCGGAAGCGCCTCTTCTCTCCGTTCCCTCCGAAAACTTGCCCGCGTGAAGAACAGAAAGAAAAACAAAGGGTTTATTGTCCTCATAAACGACCCGCGTGAAGCAACCCGCTTCGCAAAAAACATTCCCCCGCATGCCAAAAAGCTCATGCGTGCATTCTGGCCGGGACCGCTCACTCTCGTTTTTAAAAAACGCTCGGGAATCCCTTCGGCACTCACGGGCGGTCGGAAAACCGTCGCCATCCGGTGCACCTCGCACCCGGTTGCCCGGGCGCTCATAGCCGCCGCAGGCCCCCTCACCGCACCTTCAGCAAATCGCGCGGGGGGCATCCCGCCGCGCAGTGCGCGCGAAGCCATTCACGTATTCAAAGGAGATCCTGAAGTTACATTTGCCCTCGATGCGGGACGATCAAAAGAGCGTCAACCATCTACTATCATAGATTTCACGGGCCGACATCCCCGCTTTCTCCGTGAAGGCGTGATACCAATAAAGCGCGTCATAGCGACGCTTAGCAAGCTAAAATGAAGAAAGGATTATTCTTAATATCTTGACCTAGTGAAGTTCTGCTTCTTTTCTCACGAAAACCCTAACCTTGCCGTCTTTTTCTTCTGACAAACCGGGTCTGAATTCAGCAAATTCTTCCTTCAGTTTCCTTTTTGCTTCAAGCTGTTGTGCCGGATCGGCGGGAATCCATCTCTCCTCATAGCCACGCGCGAGAAGATTTTCTGCCGTTTCTCTCATCCGTCTCTCTTCTTCCGATTCCTGTTGTTCCGATCTCTCAAAAGATTCTTTTCTCATATCATAGTTTTCTCTGCGTATTAACTTCGGCCTTTATTTTACAAGTGACATAATCCGGAGCAACTTCAATACTAACGCTTTTTTCTCAAGAACGCCGGTATTTCCCAGGCATCATCGTCTATTTTTTTCTCTTCTGCTGGTTTAGCAGATTTCTTTTCCTCGGTAATTGGCTTTCCAAGCGTTCCGCGAGTGATTGGTTTTGCTGATTCGCTGAAAAGCGATGGGGGCGGAGTTTCATGGCTCCGGACCATGTGCCCATTGAATCCAGTCGCGACTAAGGTCACTCGAAGCTGACCTGGACGAAGTTTACGGTCGTGATAGGCCCCGAAAATAATCTTGGCTGCCGGATCTACCGCCCCTGCGATAATTTTTGCCACATCATTAATCTCAGTCATTTTGAGGTCACGATTGCTCGCAATGCCAAACAATATTCCGCGCGCTCCTTCCACGGAAATCTCGAGGAGTGGTGAGTTCACTACT
>JAGVPS010000067.1 GCA_020052135.1 Minisyncoccota bacterium | reverse complement strand
TCTGAATTCCGGAAGTTCGTCTAGGAAGAGAACGCCGCGGTGGGCGAGGCTGATTTCTCCGGGTCGAGGATTCTGTCCGCCGCCCACGATTGCCGCGGGAGACGCGCTCTGGTGCGGAGAACGAAACGGGCGATAGGTAATCATGGCTTGTGTCCCGAGCGCCCCTCCGGCGCTCCAGATTTTTGTGATTTCAATAATCTCGTCGAGCGTGGGGGCGGGAAGAATAGATGCGAGCGCTTGCGCGAGCATGGTTTTGCCCGTACCGGGCGGGCCGATCATGAGGAGGTTGTGTCCGCCAGCGGCGGCGATAGTAAGCACACGTTTCGCGGTTTCCTGGCCTTTAATATCGTCAATGTTCACATACGGATTATCTTCCGAAAGAGGTATGTCTGTTTTTGGTTGAGGCGGAATGACTGATCGGTCTTCGATATGCGCAATGAGCTCCGCGAGCGTCTCAACGGGAATTACCGAGATTCCTTCTATGATCGCCGCTTCTGGGGCATTTATGCGAGGCACGAAGAGCATTGTTTTACCCGAGGATTTTGCGAGGTGGGCAATAGAAAGCGCCCCATTGATTGGCCGGAGCATGCCATCAAGCGCGAGCTCTCCTACAAAAAGCGCGTGCTCTGTGTCGAACGGTTTAATTTGCTTTGATGCGAGCAAATAACCAATCGCAATGCCGAGATCATAGTGCGAGCCCGTTTTCTTTATGTCCGCGGGCGCCAAATTTACCACGATGCGCCGGTTTTCTTTTGTCGGCGGCTTCACTCCGGTATTTTTGAGTGCCGAGTTAACGCGCTCTTTAGCTTCCGAGAGAGCTTTGTCCGCAAGTCCAACGATGGTAAAAGAATGAAGGCCGACATTAATATCGGTCTCTATTTCAATGAGTTTTGCATCAATACCGTCAAGTTCTGCAGAAAAGACCTTAGAGATGGTAGACATGCCAGGGGAGGCGCGAAATTCTCACAATCACAATCTTCGCGTTTTTTCTTTGCAGGTTTTACATAATTGTGACTCCGGGTCCACTTCGAGAAGTGGCCATGCGATATCTTTTCCGCACTGTTCGCACACCCCATATGTTCCCGTCTCCATCTTGGTAAGGGCGCGCAAAACGTTTTCCAGCCGTTCTCGAAACGCCTTAGCTTCCCCTAAATTTTTACTAAATTCCTCGGCTTCATCAGTCTCCTCCTCAAAATGATCGACATCAGAACCAAATTCTGGAGTTTTTTCCACATCCTTAATCTGAGCTTCCAAATCCTTCTGTGATTCTGTGAGTTTTTTCTTTAATATCTCTATATTTTCTTTAGTAAGCATACTAGGTAGTAGAAACGCGATAATTATTTCTGCCAGGCAATCGCGTTTTTACCACCTGGCGTATCTGTATTGAATCATGTCTTGTACAGCTTCGCAACCCTTGTAAAATTTTATGCATCTGGTATGCTAGGTAAACTTCATTGTTGTTTATAAATTAGTAATTACCTGCCTACCGGCAGGCAGGGATATTAGAAATTTTTTACCATATGCCCATCACCAGTTCGGCTAAAAAAGCGCTTCGGCAAAATCATCGTCGCCGGGCAAAAAATGTAATACAGAAAAAAGCATTAAAAATCGCCATCAAGGCGGTTGAGAAACAGGCAACTCCGCAGGGACTTTCGCGAGCATATCAACTGCTTGATAAAGCAGCAAAACTCCACGTGATTCCGAAAAACACCGCTGCTCGCCAAAAGGCGAGACTTTCGCGGCTTCTCGCGAAGCCAGCCACTAGCCACTAGTAATGAGCGACTAGGGAAATTAATTTAGCTATTAGGGATTCTTGATCTAGCTGATAGCAAGATCAGTGAGCGCTTCCTCGTATTCTAGCTTCCCCGATTTGATAGCGATATCATAATCCGCCATTTTTATTTTGAGGAGCGGATCAGCGATAGAAGCGGTGACATTAAAGATAGCCGCCGGATCCTCTGATTCTAAGAGGTAGCCAAGCGCCGTAAGGCGCGATTGTGTGTCGCCGGGTCGTTTGAGCGTTTGGATGAGCGGGAAAAAGGCCGGCGCATGCAATGCCGCGCTCATATGCCCCCCCAAGAAAAGTTTTTCAAGCTCCGTGACTATGCCCCAAGTGTCGGACTGGAAAACTTCCGATAGGTAGCGGAGCATATCGGGCGTAAGTTCGATATTCCGGTTTTTTGCTTCTGTTTTTATAAACGCATAGAGATCTGCGGTATCAAGCGCGGCGAAGAGTTGCGCAAGAACCGGTTTTTTGAGCAAAAAAGCCAATTCTTTAGGCAGCTTCTTTTCTGACACCACAACGATAGTCGTCGCTTTGTTTTCAAGAGCCGTTTTCAAAAGCTTCGCAACTTCAGGCGCCTCATCCGCGTCATAGATGACGGCGAACTTCGTCGTGTCGAAGAGCGATTGCTCTTTTAAAAATGATTGCAGGCGGTCGAGCGATTCTTTTTCGCCCATATAAAAGACATGTCGGGTAAGGCGCGAGTGCTTTTTTTCATAAGCGTCCACAATTTCCCTCACTTTTTGATTTCGGCGATACGAGTCTGGCCCGTAAAGATAGATGAGCATATAGGAGTAGTGTAAAGCGACAAGTGTAAAGCGACAAGAACTTGCGTGTCATAAAAATGAATCTGCCCCGACACACGTCAAGGGGCATCGGGGCATTTCGCGCGACTGTACGTCGCAGTTCGTTGAGCAAAGCTTTGCTCGAAACTATAATTTTGTGGAGGATAACCTCCAGGTAAGAGCTGGTGTTAGCCAGCGTGTACGATATGGAGTTGGCAATGTCCTGATTTGAGTATACCAGGTGTTTTTATTTTTGGGCGCAATGGTGTGGATAACTGGTTTTTGTATTTTAGGATGACTTTTAGAGCAGGAACGGAACAATCAAAAGCGCCACAATATTCATGACTTTGATAAGTGGGTTAATTGCAGGCCCTGCCGTGTCTTTATAGGGGTCTCCGACTGTATCTCCCGTGACTGCCGCTTTATGCGCGTCCGATTTCTTTCCGCCGAAGTTTCCCGCTTCAATATATTTCTTTGCATTGTCCCATGCCGCGCCGCCGGTTGTCATAGAGATCGCGATAAAAAGGCCGGAAATGATTGAGCCAATGAGGAATCCGCCAAGCGCCTCAGCCCCCAGAAGGAAACCAACGAGGAGTACGGCAAGAATAGGGATAAGAGCTGGCACGATCATTTTCTTCAACGCGGCCTTAGTCACAATATCTACAGCTCGGCCGTAATCAGGTAACGCGGTGCCTTCCAAAATGCCGGGAATCTCGCGGAATTGACGACGCACCTCTTCCACGACGGAACCTGCCGCTCGTCCCACGGCAAGCATAGCAAATGACGCAAAGAGATAGGGAACCGCGCCTCCTAAGAAGAGCCCGACAATCACGAGAGGATTTACGAGTGAGAAAAGTGCGCCCGCCGCAATAAACTTTTCCGCGAATCCGGCAAAGAGCACAAGTGCCGCGAGCCCGGCTGATGCTATCGCATATCCTTTAGTCACGGCTTTAGTGGTGTTGCCAACCGCATCCAAGGCATCAGTAATTTTCCGAACTTCTTCGGGGGCGCTAGACATTTCAGCAATGCCGCCCGCGTTGTCGGTAATAGGACCGAAGGAATCAATTGCCACAATGATGCCCGCAACCGAGAGCATCGCAACCGCGGCAATCGCAATGCCGTAGAGGCCCAAGAGCGCATACGCTCCTAAAATACCGGCCACGATAACAATGATGGGGGCGAGGGTTGATTCCATGCCGACAGAAAGACCCATGATGATATTCGTGCCGTGACCCGAATTTGACGCTTCCGCAATGGATTTCACGGGACGGAATTTCTTAGCAGTGTAGTAGTCGGTAATGAGCACCATGAATATAGTAACCGCAAGACCGATTAAAGAAGAAAAGAATATGGGATAGGCAATATCTGCAGGAACAAAAGTTTTAGCTCCCCAAAAGAAAAGCGCTGCGGAAATGACAATTGATGCCGCAAGTCCCTTATAGAGAGCGCCCATAATGTTGTCGCTCTTCCCTAAGCGCACAAAGAACGTACCTATTAACGAGGCGATAATAGCGAGCCCGCCGAAGATGAGGGGGAGAAGGACAGGATTACCCACGCCTGCGG
>JAGVPS010000020.1 GCA_020052135.1 Minisyncoccota bacterium | reverse complement strand
GTAAAAAAGATATTGTTGACACACTCCATGGTCTGCCGCCTATCAAAATTCACTGCTCGCTTCTGGCAATAGACGCACTGGGCGAGGCGATATATCAATATCTTGCCGGCCATAAACGGACCATTCCCTCTGATCTTGCAATGCGCCATGAGCATATCGAAAAAGAAAAGCAAATTATTAAAGAACGGTTGAAGAAGTTAAAGGAATCGCTATAATCATTCTTATGTGTCCTGTTTGCACTGTTGCTGTAGGAGTTGGATTAGGGCTTTCACGGTGGCTCAAAATTGATGATGCCATATCGGGGTTGTGGATTGGAGCGTTCATTCTGTCGTTTGCATTCACGTTGGCGAAATATACAAAAAAATCCGTACTGTTCTATTTCCTCATATTGCTTGCGACTACACTTGTTCCGATGTGGTATTACAAAATTATTATCGGCATCGATAAGCTCGTCCTTGGTATGGCCGGAGGCATCATTCTTTTTTCATTTTCAGTTGTATTACACAATATTCTTGGCAAGTCCCACTTTCCATTCCAGAAAGTCGTTATTCCGGTTATAATACTTATGCTTGTCAGTTTAATTCTCTATGCAGTCACGTAATGTATCGGAATTTTTACATAAAGTTCAGGAGGCGAAAAAGACCAGCGGTGTGGACTTGTCCTCCGGCGAAGATCTGAGTATCGCGGTCATGAATTTAGTAAGCCTCGAAGAGCACTTCTTCTTTACCGCAGAAAAAACAAGTAAAGGCAAATACCTTGATCTTTTAAAAAAAGTCCGGGAAATGCGGAAGGACTTACTGGCAAAAATTGTAAAAAATCCCGAGGGGGAAGTTTGGTGCATTTCCAAGCACTTACTGGCCGCCGCGATGCGTCTGTTTGAAGTGGGGACGAAAACACTTGGTGAAGGGAAAACCAAAGAAGCGGAAGATCTGTTTGCGAAGTCCTACGAACTGTACAATCTGTTTTGGGGAATAAACCTGAAACTTATTGATATCGGCGAGGTGAAGAAGATAGACGATGATATACTGAATGTGGAGGATACCGGCAAAACGAATTTTTTGGGGAAATTGGGGACTATTATCAAAAAACTCGTCGATTGCTGTATAGAATAGTTTCTTAAAAGAAAGTAGTTAATAAAAAAGCTATAGCATAATTTATAACTACTTCACTGGAAAAGACTGATTGATGGATATAGTTTTCTTTAGTATAGTGTTGATTATGGATAGTAATGATCCTAAGGTGTTAAGAAAAATCCGCAAGCTCACGATGCGGATAGACAGGAACTTGTGTATCGGCGCGGCCACCTGTGTAGCAATCGCCCCAAAAGCGTGGGCGCTGGATAACGAGGCGAAGGCAATAATCCTCGATACGGCCGACCAGGAGTCCGATGAGGCGCTTATCGAAGCGGCAAAAGGCTGTCCGGTTATGGCCATTTTCATCACCGATTCCACCGGCAAGCAAATTTTTCCTTAAAAAATAGAAAAAGGCTAATTTTTAGCCTCAAAAATAGTCGCTTGACATCTCTATTATACTTAACTATAATAGAAGTTGGCATATGTATAAAAGTTGAGTAGTATAGTAATTATGAATCAGGTTAATCAATATCTTCAGAATCAGCTTAGTCGTGCGCCATCTTTGTTGAAAACCTATACCCAAGATGAGCAAGGCAACAAATATCTCACTAGAAACATGTTTATTCGGGTTGAGAAATTAATCAACGACTTTATTAATGGGGAGAAAGAAGTGAGAATGGTAAGTATTCCGGGTTTGCGGGGCGTGGGTAAAACAACCCTGCTTGCTCAACTGTTTCTTGATTTTTATCCCCGTTATTCCAAGGATATGCTTTATATTTCAGCCGACCAGGTCGTTAATGAACTGGGAGCTGATTTATACTCTGTTTTTGAGGAATACCAAATGATTTTAGGGATTGCTTTTGAAAAACTGGATCACAACCTGTTTATTTTTATCGATGAGATTCACTTTGATAAAAAATGGACAGCAGTTTTGAAATCAATTTATGATCGGTCAAAAAGGATTTTTGTTGTCTGCACGGGTTCCTCGGCTTTATCGCTTCAATCAACCACCGATCTTGCGAGACGTGTGGTTTTTGAAAAGCTATATCCGATGAACTTTACCGAGTATATGTTGCTCAAGACCAAATACGAATCTATTAAAGATAAAACTGTCACGATTAAGTTTCCTATAAAAGGTCTAAAAGAAACAATCAAAAATGCTCTTTTTTACAGCAGTGGCGCCGATGAATGTTTTTCTCGTCTTTTACAGTTGAAAACCCAAGTGAAAAAATATTGGATTGGTATCGATAATTTGGAGATAGATAGATACTTGAGGTTCGGCACAATGCCTTATGCACTGACCATAAAAGATGAACAACGGATTCATATGTTAACTAATCAACAAATAGATAGAGTTGTGGAAAGAGATTTACCTGAACTAGGTAAATTTGATATCGCGACTTTAGCTGCCATTAAAAACATCCTCTTGCTCGTTGCAGGAAGTAGCGAGGTGAGTGTCACCAATTTGTCCCAAATTTTGAAGGGTATTTCTTTGGTCACACTTATTAATGTTTTAGAAACTTTGGAAAGAGCAGAAATGTTAATTAGAGTCTATCCGTACGGTTCAACCTATAAAAAGGTTCGTAAGCCTTCAAAATATCACTTTATGACACCTGCTGTTAGACATACTCTTTTAACTGTGGTGGAAGGTGAAAGCGCTTTCATCAATCATAAAGGTTGGTATTTAGAGGATATCGTTGCACTATTTTTGTATCGGGAATTTAGTCAAAAACTGGCCTCTCCTACGTTTTATGATTCAGCCCGTGGTGGGGCGGATTTTATTTTGGCTTTTCCAGAAAGAAGGATTCCTATTGAGATTGGACATGGAAAGAAAGAAATAGATCAAGCTGCAGCAACCCTTGAAAAAATACAGGGTAGTTATGGGTTGGTTGTATGCAATTCCGATTTATTCAAAGAAGGGGAAATAATTAAAGTCCCTCTGCAATACTTTTTATTGATATAGTTGTCCCTGAATGATTTTTCTTCACGCCCCCGACTGAATAACTGTGGTATTCTAGTTATATGATAGATTCAGTAACGATAAAAATCGGCGGGGAGGCGGGGTTCGGGATCATGGCTTCGGGCACCATGCTGGCCCGCACGTTTTCCCGCGCCGGTTATTACGTATTGGCGACTAATGAATATCCCTCCCTTATCCGCGGCGGACACAATCTCGTGACCGTGAGAATCGCCACGCAAAAATTCGAAGCGATGAACCGCGATCTTCATATACTCGTTGCACTGGACGCCCAAACAATTGAACTTCATAAAAATGAAATAGATGATCACACAGTTGTCCTCTCTGATTCGGAAACAAGCGTGCCGTTTACACGCATTGTTAAAGAATTCGGCGGGGACACTGTCATGAGAAATACTGTTGCAGTCGGGGCTGCGGTTGCACTTTTGGGCGCGCCGTTTGACGCTCTTTCATCTGTGATAACTGATCAGTTTAAAAGGAAAGGAGCCGATGTTGTTAAACACAACGTAGAGATCGCAAAAGCTGGATACGACGCTGTAAAGGAAAAATCCATGACCCTAGCGCCTTCCGAAAAAAAAGAAGACCGGCTTCTCGTCAATGCCAGCGAGGCGATCGGCATCGGAGCGGTCCGTTCGGGACTGAAATTCGCCGCCATATACCCCATGACGCCGATTAACGCGCTCATTACGTTTTTGGCGGATCATGCCAAACGATTGAACATCGTGTATAAGCAGCCGGAAGATGAAATTGCAGGTATCAATATGGCGCTCGGTGCATCTTTAGCCGGCGCGCGAAGTATGGTCGCTACCTCCGGCGGGGGATTTGCGCTTATGGTCGAGGGTTTATCCTGGGCAGGCATGATAGAAGCGCCTCTGGTTATCGACCTCGGGATGCGCCCGGGTCCGTCAACCGGCATGCCCACGTGGAGCGAACAGGGCGAACTTCAGTTTGTGATCCATGCCGGGCATGGCGAATTTCCGCGGATTGTCTTGGCGCCGGCCGATGCGGCGGAGGCATATACTCTTGCGGTTGAAGCGTTTAATTTAGCTGACCGCTACCAGGTGCCGGTATTTTTGCTTACTGATAAATATATAAATGAAAGCCAATGGTGTGTGCCAAAATCGTATATGTCCGGTGATGTGGTCATAGACCGCAAAGCGGGAAGAGTGATTGGACAGAAAGGCGGCTTTTATATCGCCAACTCTTATGAGCATGATGAAGATGGCCACACAACGGAAAAGCCGGAGATCCGGGTTGCCATGGCCGCCAAACGCCTGAAAAAAATTGAGGCCATGAAAAAAGATATACAGCCGCCGCAGGTTTTTGGCGATGCGGAAGCGGAAATAACGTTTGTCACATGGGGCAGTACCCGCGGACCTGTTTTGGAAGCGATGAAAATGCTAAATAAAAAATCACGACTTAT
>JAGVPS010000055.1 GCA_020052135.1 Minisyncoccota bacterium | reverse complement strand
TGTTACTACAATCCTCTCCAGGGTTTGTGGGAATACTCGATCCCTTAAAAGAGATCCAGCCGAGCTCGTGGGACCAGCCATACCCAGACACATTATTAGAAGTATCGATAGAAACTCCATATGTAATAGGATCACCAGTTTCGCTGTGGAGTTTTATCCATCCTTCCCAGCAACCAGAATTGCCGCCCAGCGGGCAAGTTGGAGTTGGCGGGAAATCAGCGTCATGCAGTGCTTCTTCAATGGAGCTCACTCGCGCCCATCCCGTGATAGCGTCGCCCTCTTTTTTTGCCCCATGGCTTGGAGCGTCCGGGTAGGGACCTGCGGGATCAAATTGTATCCAGCCCAAGTTAGAACTCCAGGCATGTCCAGTGACATTATCCGAGCTGTCAATAAAAAGACCGTATGGAGGCTCCCCCGCGGCCGTTTCCGGATTATCGCTTGAAAGGCTTATCCAGCCTATTCCCGTGGCGTTATTAGTCGTTGGTGCGCACGGAGGCGTGACACAACCAATGTTTTCGTCCGTGCTTCCACCCCAGAGCCAACCAGGCAGATTGAAATGACTTGAACTCTCGGCAATCTGGACGGAAGAAAACAAAACGACGATGCCAATCACAGTGAAGACGTAGCCGATAATGGTTGTTTTAGAAAATTTCATGACCTATGGGGAACCTTAGTCGCAGAGGAGGAGTTCGGCGCCGAGTTCGCCATTTTCGTCGATGAGCGTCCATTTCTTCGGATCGTTATCGTCAGTTCCGAATCCAGTAGCGTCGTCCACGAGGCGGATAGCGCCATTTTCGCCATGTTTCAAGATCCGATCACAGCCCTGGCCAGTTCCGTTTTTTCCGCGTAGACATCCTTCAGTCACACCGTCAGCGGATGCCGCGGCCTTGATCCACCAATTCAAGATGTTGTCTGATTCAGAACCAATGGCCTTTTTAGTGAACTGGAAGTAGCTCGTCGCTTTTAATTCGACAACCTGCTGAGAGTTATTGCGAACAGCCAGGATCAAATTGCAAGTTTTGTCGAGGCATTGGTCTGGAACATCAAAATCTATTTTTGTTTGTTGGGAGGAAACGCCGGTCATAGCTTTGAGTTCACACTCGGGAAGGTAAGGTGTGGTTTGCCACGCCATGCCAGCATCCGTTCGAGTCAGTACTTGGTTATCTTTCCCCTCTCCTCCCGGAGCAAGGTTCCCGTTTTCGTCTACAATTCGAATGATACCGCTTAAATCAAGCGATCCGCCACCGAGCACGCCGAGGCCATTTATGGCACCGCCCGTATTTACTACGAGTCCGCCAATTTTTGCCTGGCCATCGTTGCCTACATTAATTGGAGCGGAGACATTACCGAGCGGAGGCGCGTTTGTCGGTTCAGTCCATGCGCCGGATGCTACCATGACCCCCATAAATATAATAAATGCCGCGGTTAAGGAAATAGTGAAGAGAGAAGTTATTTTTAATGATTTCATATTTTTTAGAGTAATACGACGTTTTTATTGGGGCGCTGAATAATTATTTAATACTTTCGCGTCAATCGAACCGGGCCCCGATGGGGCGGTATAAGACTGCAGTATCTTCTGATCAATAGACCCCGAGTTCTCTGAAGCCGAATAATTTTCTAATAGTGAATTGTCTTGCGCTTTTGGCCAGCGAGCATACATCACATAGAGCGCCAGAAGCACGACTATAAGAATAATTCCCCACAAAATTTTTTTATGTTCGGGATTCATATATAGCTACAGTATACAGGAACAAACAGTCGCTCGCATAGCAGGGTTCTGTGGATAGCGCCCCACCAGAAGATTCTCTTTGCGGTTACTACTCTAAGTGTACTATGTTTTCAAACGCCGCTAACCGTTCCTTTAGGATCGGGTGTCGTACGAGGTCCGGATCGGCGCTGAGCACGGCTGTTGCGGCGTCGCGGGCTTTTTTTACGAGCTCAATATCAGTAAGCGCCTGCATGGCCACGTCGGGAAGGCCGGTCTGTTTTTTCCCCAAAAACTCGCCGGGACCGCGGAGCTTCAGATCTAACTCAGCCAAATCAAAACCATTTTTTGCTTTAAGAAGCGCGGCAAGCCGCTCTCGTCCCGCCTCCCCTCCGGTACTTGTAAAAAGCAGGCAGTATGATTGATGCTCTCCCCTGCCCACGCGGCCGCGAAATTGATAGAGTTGCGCAAGGCCGAAACGCTCAGCTCCCTCTATAAGCATGATGCTCGCGTTCGGAATATCTATGCCGACTTCGATAACGGAGGTTGCGACGAGCACGTCGCATGTTTTGTTTTTAAGCGCGTGCATTGCCTCGGTTTTTTCCGCGCTTTTCATTTTTCCGTGCAACATACGCACGCTGAAGTCCAGAAAAACTTTCTTAGAAAGTTTTTCATATTCATCGGTTACTGCTTTTACCTCAGACCAGAGCGTATGTTGATTCAGGGGAGTTCCCGCCCCTTCGGGGCGAGGCTCGCCTCCGTTTTCGGAGGCGGCTATTCTTGGACAGATGACAAACACTTGGCGACCGCGCTTAATTTCTTCGCGTACAAACGCGTAGGCTTTTTCTCGGTTCTCGGGTACGACCACTTTAGTAATAATCGGTTTTCTGCCTTTCGGTAATTCGTTAATGATGGAAAGATCGAGATCGCCAAAAACAGTTAAAGAGAGCGTGCGCGGAATGGGTGTCGCGGACATGGAGAGAAAATGAGGTAACAACCCGCGCGTGTTTTTCCCTAACAGCGTTGCCCGTTGCAGAACGCCAAACCGATGCTGTTCATCGATAACGACAAACGCAAGAGTCTGGAACAGCAAGGGTTTTTCTATAAGCGCATGAGTGCCAATGAGAATATGCAATTTCCCTTCAGTTAATTGCTCTTTAAGATGTGGGCGCGTGGTTTTGGACTCGAGGCCATCCGCATGATGTATGCGGGCTTCGGAGCCCACCAGAAGCCCAATGGATGCAGGAATTTTTTTAGCGAGAGATATCAGTGTTGCATAATGCTGTCGCGCAAGCACCTCGGTCGGAGCCATAAATACGGACTGCATGCCGCGCGCGTGTGCCGCGAAAGCCGCGAGCGCGGCGACGGCAGTTTTACCCGAACCAACGTCTCCCTGGAGTAACCGGTTCATAGGCTGTCCTTGAGCAAAGTCGCTAAATATTTCATCGAGCGACTGTTCTTGAGAAGCAGTGAGCTCAAAAGGAAGCGCCCCAAGAAGCGCTTCCCGTTCCTCTCGTCGAAGCTCTATCACCGGCGCCTTTTCTTTTGCTAAGCGCGCGCGCAGGGAAAGATTTCTCAGATGTATGAAAAATAAATCTTCAAACGCAAAGCGCTTTTTTGCCGCTTCCGCCTCAGCAAGCGTTTTTGGAAAATGAATCCACTGCAGTGCCTTCATGCTCGAGGGAAGATTAAAACGCCGAAGTGTTTCTTCTGGAATTGGGTCGGAGATCGCTGGCAGTACCTGCAGTATTGGTTTTATAAGATACCGGAGGCCGCGTGAAGTAAGGCCGCGGGTTTCCGGATAGATGGGTACCAATCCTCCTGTATGTGTGGGCGTGAGCCCTGCCCTCATCGGCTCATAGGATGGATTTGATAGATATACATTGCCGTCAGAAACGGAAACCTTTCCGGCAAAACTCGCGCGCATTCCAGACCGGAGAATACGAGCGATATATGGTTGGTTGAACCAGATTGCCTTGATAGATCCGCTGGTATCCTGAAGCACCGCCTCTACGATCACCATGTGGCGTTTCCACGTTTTTTTGAGATCCACGCGCTTAATAACTCCGGAGATGGTCGCAGTTTGTCGGGCTTCAAGATTGGCAATAGGGATGATGTTCGAAAAATCGTCATACCGCGACGGGAAATGCCACAACAAATCACGCACTGTTTTCAAATCAAGCTTGCGGAGCTTTAACACATAGGAAGGATTCAGTCCTCGTATTCTCCCTAATTCAGTTGTGAGCGTAATCATGTGTATTTATACAACCACGCTCGAACCTATTTTAGCAAGAATTTCTGAAATGGACGAACGCTCCGCCCCGCCGCCAGCCGCCGAGTACGGCGGCCTGCC
>JAGVPS010000089.1 GCA_020052135.1 Minisyncoccota bacterium | reverse complement strand
TCATGAAATTGAGTTTCGGTGAATACCGTATGGCGAGGATCTTTTACATGCGCAAAATGAGTATATATGCCTTTTAGAGGAATATGATGGCGTCGAATAAATGAAAGTGCTCGCGGAACATCCTCACTATAGATGCCTTGCCGATGCATGCCGGTATCAACCTTCAGATGCACATAGGGACGCGTATGAAGCCGCGCTAGTGCGCGAAGCGCGTCAAAGCTTGAAACACTGAGCTCGATATGATGTTTCGCGGCTTCGGCCATGCTTTCTTTTGCGAGCGTGGGGCCGAGCACGAGAATTGTTTTTTTGATGCCATTCCTCCGTAGCTTTAGGCCCTCGATGACCGAGTCCACGCAAAACCCATCTACGCCACGATTCGCGAGCGCGGAAAAAAGCAGAAGTCCGTGCCCGTAGGCGTTGGATTTTATAACCGCCCACAACTGTGCGTGCGTCCCGATGCGTTTTTGGAGAACCAGGATATTCCTTGCTAAAGCTTTTGCATTAACCTCAACCCACACCTTATTATTCATTTTATTTCGGGCGGATTTCAGAAAACCCTACGTATGGCTGCAATACTTCAGGAATTTTCACTCCTCCATCTGCGGTCTGGAAATTTTCCAAAATGGCGATGATCGGCCGTTGGGAAAATGCGGTTGCATTTAGCATATGCACATATTCTGTGGAATTAGCCTTTCGGTATTTTATTCCGAGACCTCGTGATTGGTAGTCCGTAGTATTGGAGGCTGAGTGTGTTTCGCGATAGAGCCCTTCGCTCGGAAGCCATGTCTCGATATCAACCTGCCGAGCAGTATCAAAACCTATATCTCCAGTCGCATTTGCAATAACCCGATAGGGCAAACCAATGGCCTGCATGAGTTCTTCCTCAAATGCAATGAGGAATTCGTGCTCCTTATGAGAATCTTCTGGCTTAGTAATAGAGAATAATTCTGCTTTATCAAATTGATGGACGCGCAAAATTCCCCGGGTATCCTTGCCGTACGATCCTGACTCGCGCCGAAAAGCAGTTGAAAAGCCGATATATCGGCGAGGCAGATCTTTCTCATCGAAAATTTCTCCCGCATGCATAGGGCCGATCGTATGTTCAGCGCTTCCGGCAAGGTACAAATTATCCTTTTCTATAAAGAAAGCGTCGTTATCCGCCATGAATCTGCCTTTTCCCATCTTAGTAAGCATTTCAGGCTTGATAAGGACGGGAGGAATAACCGGAATAAATCCTTTTTTGATCGCTTGATCGAACGCAAAACGGATAAGCGCAAACTCGAGAAGCACCGCGGCATTTTTTAGATATCCAAAACGGCTTCCCGAAACCTTGCCGGCTCGCTCGATATCAATGAGATCAAGCCGCTTCGCGAGTGAAAGATAATCTTCTACTTTATCGGTGCGGGGAGTCCCCCATACTCTTAAAACCTGGTTCCCTGATTCATCCTTTCCTACCGGAACCGAAGAGTCCGGAATATTCGGAAACTTAAGCACAAGCTCATTGCGCTTAGCCTCGAGCATATTTAAATCACTCTCGTCTTTCTTGAGGGTTTCTTTTATTTTTTTTGCAGTTTCGATATCCCGCGCCTCGCTCGCTTTTTTCAATTCAGCACGCGTTTCATCCACCGCCTGCGTTGCTTTTCGCCACTCGACATCAAGCGCTAAAAAATCGTCAAGGATACTCTCTTTCATTTGCCGATCGCGAAGCGCCTTGCGCATCGCTTCTGGGTTTTCACGGAGCAGATTGATATCAATCATATATCTATTTCTTTGTCCGCATGGAAGGAAAGAAAACCGTCTCCCGCACCGGCTTGCCCACGAGCACCGCAAACAACCGCTCAGAGAAGCCGAATCCTACCGCGGGCGGCATGCCATACTCCATAGCTTCGACATAGTCCTCATCCATCATCTGCGCTTCATCATCTCCTGCCACACGGAGCCGAGATTGCTCTTCAAAGCGCGCTCGCTGGTCAATCGGATCATTCAGTTCTGCCCATCCATTTCCCAGTTCTGAACCATATGCCAACACCTGCAACCGTTTGGTTACATGAGGATTTTTTGGATCTCGTTTAGCGAGCGGAGAAATAACCACGGGATGATTTACTAAGAACGCTGGCCCCACAATGTGCGGTCGAACTGTTTTTTTGTAGATACCATCAATGAGTCTACCCATGCCATCGCTCGGCTCATATCGCAATTTAAGGGATGTTGCATACTTTTGGAGTGCGCCGATATGCGTATGTTCGAGGTCAATACCGGTTGCCTTCTTAAAGGCTTCACTATAATCAATGCGCTCCCATTTTTTACCCCAGTTCACTTTCATATTATTTGAGGTAATGGTCAGCGTACCAAAAGCAGATGTAATAATGGTTTTGTATAATTTTTCTACCAATTTTGTAAGATCTTCGAAACTCGCGTACGCTGCATAAAATTCCATCTGCGTGTAGTCTTGCAAATGTTCAGCGTCAATCCCTTCGTTGCGAAAAATTCTTCCGATCTCAAACACTCGCTCAAATCCTCCCACCAGAAGTCGCTTTTGGTAGAGTTCGAGAGAAATACGCAGATAAAAATCAGTGTCGAGCGCGTTATGGTGAGTAATAAAAGGCCGCGCATCAGCTCCGCCGGGGATTGGCTCAAGCACGGGAGTTTCTACTTCGAGAAATTTCTGGTTTTTTAAAAATTCACGCGTCGCGTCCCAAAAGCGTGCTTTTGAGTAAAAAATGTCTCGTGCAGAAGGGTTCACGAGAAGATCTAGATATCTTCGCCTCAATCGCGTTTCAGTATCGGAAATACCATACCATTCCGAGGGTATGGGTCGCAAAGCTTTCGTGAGAAAGCGAAGCGTCGTTACCGCAACACTCTTCTCTCCCCGTTTTGTTTTAAAAAGTATTCCTGCGCCTTCCACAAAATCACCAATATCAAGAGTATCCCGGAAAAGCGCGTAGTCGCCCCTGATTTCATCTTTTTTTACGACCAGCTGTATCGTACCGCTTGCGTCTCGGAGATCTAAAAAAAATAAGTTACCCTGGTTGCGGAAAGCCACCACCCTTCCCACCAGTGAAACTCTTTTCTTTTTTTTCTCGAGCTTAGAAAAATCCTTAAGCGCTTCTCCTATCTGATGTGTTCTCCGCGCATCTGCGGGATAGGGATCAAGACCTGCCATGCGAACCCGATCAAGTTTTTTCTTTCGCTCGTGAATAAGTTCATCAATCATATGAAAAAACCTACGTGTTTTCTAGAAAATTTTTACGATAGTATATTCAGTCTCCCCTTTTGGAATTTTAATGCGTATTCGCTCCCCTGCTTCGCGTCCGAGAAATGCTTTTCCTAGGGGCGATTCGTTAGAAATAAGCCCTGTTTCGGGACGCGTTTCGCTTGAACCCACGATGGTAAACGTCTGTTTTTTTCCGTCTCGCTCCACTTCGATGGTAGATCCGATTTGCACAGCGCAATTTTTCACCGGCTTTGTGATGAGTACGGCATTTTTCACCATTCCCTCAACTTCATAGATACGGCGCTCAACAAGCGCCTGCTCTTCTCTGGCTTCTATATATTCTGAATTCTCTGAGAGATCACCCAGCTCTTTTGCGCGCTTCAAACGCTTTGCAACCTCAATACGCTTTTTAGTTTTTAAATTTTCGAGCTCTGTTTTTAATTCTAAAAGACGTTCTGGTGTGACGTAGTAGTCCATAAGTCGTCGGTCATTGGTAATGGGTAATCGAAAACTAAAATCTGTAGGCTTTTCGCCACAGCCACCAACGAATCTTAATGGTTTCGATAAGGGTTTGCAAGTAGGGCTTTTCCCGTGGATTCTCGGATTCGGGGAGAACAAGCGTTGTTTCTATGGGAACATACCCGAGTCGTTCGCCTATGAGCAGTGCTTCCAGCATCCCCTCCTGCTTTGTTCGAAGAAGTGGAAAAATGCGCGCCGCCGCTTCGCTCGAGAAGCACGCGGCAATCGGCGAGAAAATAGTAATACGGGATTGAAATAAGATTCGGCGCATCATACTCATCACATAGCGGATGAATTTCCTAAAAAAGGAGTGGGTTCCCTCAAGAAGGAATACATGCGCGTTCGCTCCTGGTTGCATCTTTCTTAACTTTTCACAGATCCATACGAAGGATGTTTCGGTGGATTGCGGAATAATGATCCGCCAGGTGCCTTTTGCCGATAGCATGCCGATATGCATTGCCGTACCAATGCCGCGCTGTTCGGTGTTGTCAATGACTTTGATGTTTTTGAGTGCTTCACTCAGGCGCTTTGCGGCCGCGGAAGTCGCGTCTTTTGAGCCATCGTCCACGACGATAATTTCGTACGAAAATTGCTCCGCAGAAAAGAGTCGATCGGCCTCAATGAGCGCGAGCGGCAACTGCTCCGCATCATTTGACGCCGGAATAATGAGCGAGAGAAAAGGTTTTGCCATGAAGCTCTAAGATAACAGCCTCTCGAGCTTCAATTATAGCATAGTAAGAATTTCAGAGCCTCGATCCATGATGAGTATCGTGTGCTCAAAGTGCGCGGAAAGGCTTTTGTCCTTTGTTGCATATCCCTCGTCGCTTTGCTGAACAATATCCTTCGCGCCGAGTGAAAACATGGGTTCGATAGCAATCGTCATCCCTGCTTTTAAGCGCATACCTTTCCCTGGGTTGCCCTCATTTAATACAACCGGGTCTTCATGCAGATTTGAACCAATCCCATGCCCTGTAAGGCCCCGTATCACCGAAAGCCCATGAGCCCGAGCAACTTTTTGTATGGAGTGCCCAATATCACCCAGCGCATTCCCGGGCCGCGCCGCCCGAATGCCGCGCAGGAGCGCTTTTTCTGTCGCGGTAATGAGCGTGCGTGCTTCTTTGGGAATCTCCCCCACCGCAACGGTAATTGCCGCATCCGCATAGTATCCTTTCACGCGAACACCGAGATCAAGCTTCACGAGATCTCCTTCCTTGATTTTTCGGGAGGTAGGGACTCCGTGCACCACTACTTCATTTATGGAAACACAAAGCGTTGCCGGATATGGCCGATCTGCTCCATCAGGACGGTAGCCTAAAAAAGCTGGTTCGCCACCTAATGCTTCGATGAGCTTTCGTGCTCGTTTATCAAGTTCCAATCCAGAAATTCCCGGACGTATTTCTCCTTTGAGCGTTCCTAGGGTTTTTCCTAAAATTTTTCCCGCAATGCGCATGAGCGCTATTTCTTGCGCAGTTTTTACAAAAGCCATTGATCAATATCATTAAACACTTTATAGGGCAATTGCTCGCCGTCTACCTCATGAATTTGAAAACCCATCTCTTGAATTCCAGGGAAAATAATTTTTGTCTTAGTTTCAAATTCTTTAAGCCGTTCACGAATAATTTCTTCACCGTCGTCTTTTCGGGTTCGAAGTGCCGCCCCGCAAAACGGGCACCGCGTGAGTATCGCGCTTTCTTCGGCCAGATATTGCCGCGCGCAGACCGAGCACAACTTTCGAACCTTATTTCGATGCATGGATCGCGAGGGCTCTACCTTCAGCAAAAAGATATGCACCCCCTCTTTCCCATATTCCTCCATGAGCATCGTGAGCACTCCTTTGCGTCCCGGCTTATCGAATGTCTCTTCTTTGCTCCGCGGAGAGCCAGCGAGCGTGACTCCGTATCCCGCGTCAAAAATCCGTTTCAGCGCGGTAGAAACAATCCCATGCACCCAATCTCGGTCACAGAGGAGCCCAGTTTCATAATTCTTCTTTTGTGCCTGCACGACTGGATCACTCGCGTTCTTTGGGTCATTAATCGCCTCCTCGATATACCTGCCTGTATCAAAGCGAATAAGCCCATATTTCTGGGCAATGAGATCTGTTTGCGTGGTTTTCCCTGATCCCGGCGGGCCATAGATGATAACAGCAATTTTGTGCATTAACGTATTGTAGCGTGGTTAGTGAAAATAAAAAAGGTTTTTGCAGAAATATATAATTATATTTCTGCTTTTAGTCTTTTAATAATAAGGTTTTGTTCGGGCGCGTCTTGTTTCAAGTTATTGATTACTTTTTGTGCAACGTCGTGAGGATCCATGAAATTCTCGAATTCTTTAGGAAGTGCTTCGTCATGCAGATGTGTTTTCATGCCTCCTGGATAAATGGAGTAGACATTTATACCTACACCGCTATCTTCTACCTCAGCTCGAAATGCTTCCACATACCCACGCACCGCCCACTTACTACTAGCGTAGAGTTCGGCATTTTTTGCTCTCGTCGCATCAAGCGCCGCACTCGAGAGTATATTAATAATCACCCCTCCTTCTTTCATATAGAGAAGTGCTGTACGCGAACCAAATACTGTTGAAAAGAAATTAATATCAAAAAGCTCGTGTGCCCGACTGATATCGATAAGTTCATTTTTAGGGAACACTTTAAACACTCCGGCACTATTAACCCAGATATCAATAGCTCCAAATTTTTTAATGACTGTTTCGGCTAATTTTTTTACTTCGTCCTCTTTTCTCGCATCAACCACAAAAGGCATAGCTCCGATACTAGACGCAGTAGCTTCAATTCTGCTTTTTGTTTTACTCGCAATAACAACTTGAGATCCTTCAACAATAAAACATTTTGCAAGAGCTGCGCCAAAACCTTGACTTCCTCCGATTATCACAACTATTTTATTTTTTAGATTCATGGGCGTCAGCTAAAAGCATCCGAGCGGCTACTCAAAGCCCTCGTATTCCCGAAGCACGAGTTGAGAATTTACCTGTTGCATGGATTCAAGCGCCACGGAAACCACAATGAGAAGCGCAGTGCCACCGATGGTAAGAATTTGGACTCCCGTAATCATTTGGGTGATATTAGGCAATATAGCGACAACACCTAAGAAGATCGCGCCGAAGAAGGTGATGCGCTTTGTGAGATTTCCAATGAAGTCGCCCGTTGGTTCCCCTGGCCGAATCCCCGGCACAAATCCCCCGCTCCGCTGAAGATTTTTCGCAATTTCTTTTGGATCAAACGTAATTGCGGTATAAAAATAAGTAAACACCACGACCAAGCTAAAATAAATAATGCTGTATGCGGCTTGGTTATTTAAAAATCCGGTTACCCATCCGTTCAACTTCAAAGAAAGATCGCTCGAAAACACCGCAACGATTTGCGCGAGAAATTGCGGAAAAAGAAGTATGGAAATGGCAAAAATGATGGGAATAACGCCCGCCTGATTTACCCGAAGCGGCAGATAGCTCATGGAGCCTCCGTACATCCGGTTTCCCCGAATACGCTTTGAATACGATACGGGAATCTTACGCTCTCCTTGATTTACAAACACCACACCCGCGATAATGACAACGCTCAAAATTAAAAAAGCGACATAGGTCGGCAAAAGCGCGGGATCATAAGAAAGAAAAATTGACCGCGCCGCCGCAGGAACGCCGCTTACAATACCCGCAAAAATAATGAGCGATATGCCGTTGCCGATCTTATACTCCGTAATAAGCTCTCCGATCCACATGAGCGCCACAGAGCCCGCGGTAATCACGAGGACATTTGTGATGAGCTGGGCAAAACCCAAATCACCGAGCACTCCCTGGCTTTTCAAAAGATTCAAAAAGCCATACCCCTGGAGCAGAGCCATCGGCACCGTGAGCCACCGAGAATATCGATTGAACTTCGCGCGCCCAACCGGCCCCTCCTCGTAGTACATCGCCTTCATGGCGGGGAAAATCATGGTGAGGAGTTGCATGATGATGGTTGCCGTGATATACGGCCCCACACCCAGCATCATAATGGAAAAATTGCCAAGCGCCCCTCCGGAGAAAAGATTCAGGAAGCCAAAAAGCTGGTTCGACGCAAAAAATTGCTGAAGCCGAGCAATATCAAAACCCGGGATCGGAATGGCGGCGAGTAATCGAAACACAATGAGCCATAGGAGCACCATAAGGACTTTCGTCCGCAAGTCTTTGATCTTAAAAATTTGGAGTATCTTTTCCATTAGTTCTGTATTGAGCCACCCGCCGCTTCAATCTTTTTTCGTGCCGATGCGGATACTTTTACTCCGGAAAATAGTAATTTCTTTGATATCTCTCCCCTCCCTAGAATCTTTACGACTCCGCTCTTTCGCACAATCCCCTCGGCGCGCAAAGATTCTGGAGTTACCGTGGACTTTTCCATATGCTGGAGGCGATCTAAATTGACCGGAATAACTGTTTCGGTGTACGGCTTGTTTTTAAACCCCCGCAGTTTTGGCAGGCGCTGAATAAAATCACGCTCTGCCGGGCGAATGCGATGGCCCGAACGGGAACGCTGCCCCTTTGTTCCCTTGCCTGAGGTAGTTCCCCGCTTTCCTCCGCGCCCGACGCGCGTGCGCGGAAGCGTATGTGCCGGATTTTTTCTTAAAAGATGTATCTGCATGTTATGTACTCATTACTAATGTGCTCATACCTGCTCTGTTGCTTTCGGCTTTTCCCGGCGAAGCTTTTTCAACGCCTCAACGGTCGCGAGCGCGTTCGTCAGTTTATTTGGCGTGCGTCCGAGCGCCTTTGCGGTAACATCTTTTACCCCAGCAAGAGCAAGCACGGCTCGAGCTCCGCCCCCCGCAATAAGACCATGGCCGGGTCTTGCGGGTTTCAGCCGAATATGCGCCGCGCTAAACTTTGCCTCTGTCTCATGCACGATTGTTCTTCCGTGAAGCGGAACAGAGATAACGTTTCTTTTTGCTTGCGAACGCGCTTTCTGTACTGCTTGCTGAACATCAAGGCCTTTTGAGATACCGACGCCAACACGCCCTTTCTCATCGCCAATAATGACAGTTGCCCGAAAACGAAAGCGCTTTCCTCCGGCCGTGACACGAGTGACCCGACGTATATCAAGGACGTTTTCCGAAAATTCGTCTTTTGCCTGCATGGGCCGGCGTTGCGGTCGATCACCTCTTCCCCTATGCATTGGATTGTTTGGTTTCATAGGCATTAGAATTGTAACCCGCTTTTTCTCATTGCTTCAGCCAGCGCCTTCAGCCGACCGTGATACTTATACGACCCTCGATCAAGAACGATTTTCGTAAGACCAAGTGCTTTTGCCCTCTCCGCTAGGTGAGCTCCTAAAAGCGCCGCGAGCTCGGTTTTAGTTTCTTTGTTCTTTTTTAAACCACGCGTGGATCCGGATACGAGTGTTTTGCGTGCTTCATCGTCAATAAGCTGAGCATGCATATATTTGCCCGAGCGAAACAAAGAAAGGCGCGGGCGTCCGCCCGTGTATGCGATGCGGGTGCGCACCCGCCGCGCTCTCCGTATCCGTTTTACACCTTGTGTTCTTGCGTTTCTCATACGTTTTATTTTTTGGCCTCGGCGCCAACTCCGGCAACCTTCTTACCCGCCTTGCGCCGGATGATCTCACCCGCATAATGAATTCCCTTTCCCTTGTAGGGT
>JAGVPS010000049.1 GCA_020052135.1 Minisyncoccota bacterium | reverse complement strand
ATCGTCTTTACCGGGCATTTTCGCACTCGATCTGGCAATCGGATCCGTTTTCTACCCATAGCGTACGGGGATGCTCTATTCCCCAGGACAGGGGAAGCAAACAAGGATATCTTTTCCGCATGGGATTTTAGAGCGCGTTCGGCGCTTTCGCATTTTTTCTTTTCGTCCGCAGATGATACACTAAATAAAGTTGCGCGCAGGCGCGCTCGCTGGCTTCGGGAAGCACTTCAGAAATTTGGAGAAGAATTTCATGCGCCGTAGGCACCACATTTATTCACATACATCTCATGGCCCTTAAAAAAATCGCGGTTAATAAAAATGATGAAGCAACGTTTGTCGTTGAGCAGGTTCTTGACGCGGAAGCAGAGGAGATTACTCTCGCAATTCCCCGTTTTTCTAAATTAGCGGAATCAGCCACTAATTTTAAGCTTTTAAAGCGCGAAGGAGATGCCCTGGGTAAGCATATCGTAGTCGAGTCGGTTGATGATCGTGTGATAGAGCTCGCTAAGAATGCGGGGCTTCGGTGCGTGAACCCCTTCTTTGGGGGAGCGGGTAAGCAGTTTTTGGATATTGTAACGGCGAAGCGGGAAGCGCCGCATACCGCGTCGGCCACCCCGTCTCATGGGCGGGAAGAACAGATCAGGGAAGAAGAAGCAACACATCCTCGTCGGAAAACGCCTCCCACACTCTCCGAAGAGCCGCAACACCATGCATCCCAGCCTCATAGGAGATTTAGGGTACCAGCACCCCGTCTTTTTGCGGTTGTGCTCATGTTCATCTGTCTTGTCGCATTAGGCTGGTTTCTGGGCGTTCGTGTTCTGCCCCGAGCTGACATCATGCTCGTTGCGGCACGTACAAATTGGTCTTACAGCGGCGCCGTTTCTGTTGATAAGGGAATTTCTGATTTTGATTCGAAAAACGCGATCATACCCGGGGAAAGATTTAGTGAAAAAAAGAACATTCAGCTTTCTTTTCCCGCTTCTCTAAAGCGACAAGTGTCTGAAAAAGCAACGGGAATAATCACGGTATTTAACGCGCACAGTTCGGAGCCGCAGGGGCTTGTGAAGAGCACCAGATTTGTGACTCCCGAAGGTACGGTGTATCGGCTCACGGAAAGTATCACGGTCCCGGGCGCGAAAATTGAGGATGGAAAGATCGTTCCTTCGTCTATTGATACCCATGTTGTCGCTGATAAAGCAGGGAGCGATTATAATATCGGTCCAGTCTCAAAATTTACCATCCCCGGCTTTTCCGGTACTCCGAAGGCCGAGACCTTCTATGGAATTTCAACGGGAGCTATGACGGGAGGATTTGTGGGACAAGTTGCCTATCCGAGCGATGCAGACTTGAAACAGGCGCAAATGACCATCGCAGAAACGCTTCAATCATCTATTTATGAACTCATGCGCGCCAAATTGCCTAAAGATTTTACCGTGGTAGATGGCGCCGAGACTTTCAAAATACTTGAATCTAAAATAGACAGCCAAGCGAGCACCGAAGGGAAATTCGCTCTCTTTGCCGAAGGGGAGTTGTCTTTCATGGCGTTTCGCGAAAAAGATATAGCAGGCATGTTTAGTGACCGCGTCAAAAACGAAGCGGGCGGGGCAGATTTTACGGTCAAGCGGTATGCAATAACCTACAGCAAGGGTGCGTTTGATGCTCAAACAAAGTTTACTTTCCCGGTAACGTATGAGGCAGAACTTGTCCGAACCATTGACCAGGATGCCGTGAAATCAAAAATAAAGGGACGCGTCGAAGAAGAGCTTCGCACCCTTATCTTTTCCTTACCTGGTATTGAAAGCGCCAAAATCTCCCTCTGGCCGTTTTGGGTACGGCGCGTACCCCTGCAAACCGAGAAAATACGCGTAACTGTTGACTAATATATGCATACCCGCTATCATACCTACTCATGTTGTGTAAAAGCCTTATGGGGCTTACCGGTTCCCCGCACAGGGAAGTAGGGATTTTATGCAATATGTATTCCGGGTAGTGAAAACGCGATTGTCTAGACGAGCTACCTATGATTTACTACATCTATCCCGTTTCTACTACCTGGTATGCCCAATACTAAAGATGTCCGCCAGGTGCGCGGCGTCGTAGAGGAGGCACTTCCCGCAACAACGTTTCGAGTTCGTCTCGAGAATGGTACGCTTGTGCTTGCTCATTTGTCAGGCAAAATGCGCCTGCACTATATTAGAATTTTGCCCGGAGACACCGTCATTCTCGAGTTTGGAGCATATGATGAAACGCGGGGGAGAATAGTCCGCAGATTATAATTCGTAATTGGCAACTGGTAATTAGAAAGAGAACAGCCCCCCCAATCTTATTTTTTCAATGCTAATTACTATTTACTAATTACCATTTACCAACGTATGAAAGTTCGTTCATCAGTAAAACCTATGTGCAATAGTTGCAAAACTATCCGTCGAGGAAAGCGCATCTATGTCATTTGTAAAAATGTAAAGCATAAACAGAGACAGGGATAAGCGATAATGCAAAATGCAAATCCCATCCGTTCGACTCCGCTCAGGATGATTCTGAACGAAGGTGAATAAATCAAAAATGAAAAATGACAATGCAAAATTAAAAAACGTTTTTAAAATAAAATGCATTCCGCGGGAATACCATTATTTTGCCTTTTGATTTTTACATTTTAAATTTTTATGAGAATCGTCGGCATCAACATTCCGGACAATAAACGCATCGAAGTTGCCCTTACCTATATTTATGGGGTGGGGCTGACTTCCGCACATGAGATTCTTTTGGCTACTAAAACGAATCCCAATACGCGCGCAAAAGACCTGACCTCCGAAGAAGTAAACCGGATTCAAGAACACCTTGAGAAGAACTACAAGGTGGAGGGAGAGCTCCGTCAGATTGTTAAGGAAAAAATCGCTCTCTTAAAAGAGCTTCAGGCATACCGAGGCATACGGCATATGCGTCATCTTCCCGTGCATGGTCAGCGGACAAAAACCAACTCTCGGACCGTACGCGGCAACGTACGGAAAACTGCTGGAAGCGGAAAGAGAAAGGTTGAACTTAAGTAATCGCGAACAATGCGAATCATGCAAAATATCGCGAATATGATACATTCTAAAGAAACAAAAATTAGCATTATTTAGCAGCCATTTGCATTATTAGCGAATACTCTATGGGAAAGAAAAAAATAACAACCCAAACAACCGAAGAAGCGCTTAAGGAAAAGGAAAACCTTGAGCAGGCGTTTACGAAAGCCGCGTCCAAAGGAGCTTCAAAAAAGTTTGAAGCCGGGCGAGTATATATTGCAGCGTCCTACAACAACACGCTTGTTTCTATTACCGACGAACGGGGTAATCTGATTGCATGGAGCTCGGCGGGCGCGCTCGGTTTTTCGGGTCCTAAAAAAGCGACACCGTTTGCTTCAGCAAAAGTAGTTGCGGCTCTGGCGGAAAAAATACAAAAAACCGGCCCCTTCAGCGTTAAAGTATTCGTAAGCGGTGTCGGGGGCGGTAGAGATTCGGCGCTTCGATCGCTTGCGAATAGGGGATTTACCGTTCTTTCCATTAATGACGTCACTCCTATTCCGCATAACGGTCCACGGCCTCGAAAAGTCCGACGTGTCTAGAAATGCAAAATGAAAAATGACAATGCAAAATTAAAAAATGTTTCTAAAATAAAATGCATTCCACGGGAATACCATTATTTTGCCTTTTGATTTTTACATTTTAAATTATTCATGTTCAATACCAAAGAAAAACGAGAGCGCAGTTTGGGGACGAAACTCTTCTTAAAAGGAGCGCGTTGTTTGGGACCTAAATGCGCAACCGTGCGGAGACCGACGCCGCCTGGTCCGCACACGAAGTTTCGCCGCAAGCTCTCTGAATACGGAAAGCAGCTCAAAGAAAAGCAGCGCATTCAATGGAGCTATGGCCTTCGGGAGAACCAGATGGAGCGCTTATTTAGTGAAGCTCTTAAAAATCCAGCAGTGACCGGGGATATGGTGGTTCGCTTTTTAGAACAACGTTTGGACAACGTTATTTTTCGTCTTGGATTCGCTCCCTCTCGCTCGGTTGCTCGCCAGCTTGTGGGACATGGGCACCTGACCGTCAATGGTCGAAAAGTGACCATTCCTTCGTACCGAGTAAAAGCGGGAGATGTGCTTGCGCTTCGAACAGGCTCAAAAGACCACCCGCTCTTTAAGGAGCTTTCGAATACGCTTAAAAACTATGAACCGCCGCAATGGTTGCATATTGATAAAGAAAAGCACGAAGGCAAGGTGCTCTTTTTACCTAAAGATTTTGACATGGAATTCGATGTAAACATGGTCGTTGATTATTATTCAAAGTAAAACCCATATGAAATACGAAAATCTAAGCGAAACAGTATCAATTAAAATAGTTTCAGAAACAGACACTAACGGTGTATTTGAAATTGATGGACTCTTTAGCGGCTATGGAGTAACCGTGGGTAACGCGCTTCGGAGGGTGCTCCTATCCTCTTTGCCGGGAGCGGCGATCACGCAGGTAAAAATCAAAGGAGCGAATCATGAGTTTGGAACACTGCCGAATATTCAAGAAGATATTGTAGAAATTATTTTGAATCTGAAACGTATCCGGTTTCGGATGCATACGAGCGAGCCGCAAGTGCTTTCTCTGCACGCAAAGGGAGAAACCGCGGTAACTGCTGGAGATATTAAAACCAATGCTGAGGTTGAAATTATCACTCCGGATGCGCATATCGCGACCATTACGACAAAGAGCGGCGAGTTTGAAATGGAACTTACCATAGAAAAAGGACTCGGATATGTTCCTGTAGAGGGGCGAAAAGCAGAAAAACTGCCTATTGGCGTTATCGCGCTTGATGCCATATTTTCTCCCGTTACGAATGTGAATTTTACCGTGGAAAACATGCGTATTGAAGAACGGACGGATTACAATAAAATCCGCATATCGATTACAACCGATAGTAGTATCACTCCCTCGTATGCCATTCAAAAAGCAGGCGCCATTCTTGCCGATCATTTTACAAAGGTGGGATCGATTGCGGTAAAAGAAATCGTTCTTTCTCTGAAAAAAGAGACCGAGAGCAAACCGGTAAAAAAACCAAGGGCAATAAAAAGCAAGAAAAAAAGCGAGGAATAACGTATTACCTACCTACGTACATTTTATGCGCAAATTTAACCGGACAAGGGGCGATAGAAAGTTGTTTCTTAAAAATATCGCCCACAATCTAGTGCTCAAAGAACGGATGCAGACGACCGAGGCTCGAGCAAAGGAAATCCGCCCTATTGTTGAACGGCTTCTCGCTATAGCCAAGCGCGGAGATATAGCAAGTTTTCGGCGGTTGCTCACGGTGTTGCCCAAAGTATCAGCCGAGAAGCTTTTCCATGATATTGCTCCCCGATACAAAGAACGGAACGGGGGAGCGCTTCGGATTATTCTTCAGGGAAAAACCCGTAAGCGAGACGGCGCACATACCGCCATTATTGAATTTGTGTAGTAATCGCGAACAATGCGAATCGAACAAAATATCGCGAATATGATACATTTAAGAATAATAAAAATTAGCATTATTTAGCAATAATTCGCATTATTAGCGAATACTCTATGGATTATATTATTGATGCAACAAATGAGCGATTAGGGCGGCTGGCTTCTCGCATCGCGCTTCAGCTCCAAGGGAAGGGAGCGGCTTCGTACGAACCTAACCATCAGGGCACGCTTCGGGTGGTGGTTCAGAATGCTTCAAAAATGGTCGTAACCGGCAACAAAAGCAAAGAAAAGATATATTATCGCCATACGGGCTATATGGGTCATTTAAAGAAACGAACATTTCAAGAATTTTTTGCCTCCTCGCCCGCGCTCGTGCTCCGCAAAGCAGTTTTCAGTATGCTCCCCAAAAATCGCTTGCGGATTCCTCGGTTAAAACGGCTCACCATCAAACCCTAGATCTTTATGATTAAAACACCTAAAAACGAGGAAAAATCAGCGCCCAAGAAAGAACGTTATTTTGAAGCACGAGGAGGCAGAAAGACGGCCATCGCCCGAGCACGAATATACCCGAAGGGTGTGGGGCTGACGATAAATGATAAAAGTGTTACTGAATATTTTGCCACGTTTCGCGATCAAGTAGTGGTGAACGCGCCATTTGAGCTTTTGAAAATTGCCGACAAAGTTCGGGCAACCGTGCATGTTTCTGGCGGTGGTATCCATGCGCAAGCTGATGCGGTCAGAAATGCGCTTGCACGGGCGATTGTGGAATGGGACGCGGAATCAAAAAAACGGCTTCGCAAAGCCGGATTTATCACTCGCGATCCGCGGGCGGTAGAGCGCAAGAAGTACGGATTGAAAAAAGCACGTCGCGCTCCGCAGTGGCAAAAAAGGTAAGATTTTTTCTTATGTTCTCTCGAATCCTACGCACTCCAGCATTTATGCTGTCTCTTCTGGGGCTTATTGTGCTCATGCATATAGGAGCGAGCGTATCAGGTATGTATTGGAATACGGAGGGGTTGTTTCAGGAACTCCATATCGATCGAGTGTTTCACGCGATCGGTGGGTTTTGGATTGGAGCGGTTTTTTTCTATTATGCTTTTCGGCGACGGGATATCTTTGATGTCGCGGCGCATCGGGTGATTGCTGGCATCATAGTGCTCAGCATCACTGCCCTGGCGGGAGTTGTATGGGAATTTTTTGAATTTAGCCTCGACATTCAGTTTGCCTCTGTGCCATACGCCATCCGTCAGCAATGGGGACTCAGCGACACTATATTTGATCTTGTGTTTGATCTTGTAGGATCTTTTGGCGCGGCACTCGCGTACCTTACGGTGGCGCCTCGACGCCCCTCATTATAAAAAATAATTTGGTCAAATCCCCCCCCAGCCGCTATACTAGGGTATCCTTAGGGTTTGAGATATGCGCCTTATCGTCAACGGAGGGAAAAAATTGCATGGAGAAATACGGGTAGCAGGGTCAAAAAATGCCACAACGCCGATTATCGCGGCCACGCTACTTACTGATACTCCTTGTGTTCTAGAAAATGTGCCGCGCATTCAGGATGTGCTGGTGATTTTGGATATTTTAAAGAGCATGGGATCAAAAATCCGGTGGCTCGATGAACATACGGTAGAGATTGTAAATGACGACATCAATCCTCGCGCCATAGACCAAAAGCTTTTTGGAAGGATCCGCTCTTCAATCTTGCTCGTAGGACCGCTCCTCGCGCGCTTCAAAGAAATAACATTTGCCATACCGGGAGGATGTTTGATCGGCGCTCGCCCCATTGATGCGCACCTCGCCGCGTTCAAGGAATTAGGAGCAGACGTGCTTCATGATGAAAAAACAGGACAGTATCGGCTCTCTCTCAGCGAACCCCGGGCGCATACCTTGACTCTCCGCGAGCAAAGCGTCACTGCCACTGAAAATTTGCTTATGTTCGGAGCTCGGTATCCGCTTACCATAAAACTTGCGGCGATGGAGCCACATGTTGAGGATCTTTCGCATTTTCTTATGGAGCTTGGAGTGCGCATAGAGGGTGTGGGCACGCACCACCTAGAAACATTTCCTCCTCAAAAACTTTCACCCAAGAACGTGCGTCATCGCATTATTCCCGATCCCATAGAGGTAGGCACATTTGTGATTCTTGCCGCGGCGACCAAGAGCCGCCTGAAAATCAAACCCGTTGTTTCCGACCACCTGGATGCGGTACTCGAAAAGTTTCGCGAAATGGGAATTATTTTTGAGTTACAAGACGCAGAACTTTCGGTCATAGGCTCAGCTTCTCATCTTGTGGCCGCAAAAATAGATACGCGACCGTATCCGGGAATCCCGAGTGATTTGCAACCCCTCTTTGGCGTTCTTGCCACGCAGGCACAAGGAACGTCCTTAATTTTTGACACGCTCTACGAAGGACGTCTAAAATACATTGACTCATTACAAAAGATGGGCGCGGAAGCAACGATACTTGATCCGCATCGAGCGCTCATCACGGGTCCATCCGTACTTCAAGGAACCGAAGTGCAAAGTCTTGATTTGCGGGCAGGAGCAACCCTGCTCATTGCGGCCTTGATTGCGAAGGGGGAAAGTATTTTAGGAGAGGCGGAGCAAATTGATCGGGGGTATGAATTAATTGACGAGCGGCTTCGGAATTTGGGAGCGGATATTGAACGGGTAAATTAACATACAGGCAAAAACGGAAACACTTTGCCTGCCGATAGACGAGACTTCCGGTGGCCGAATTCTAGAATATGCTTGTGTGTGCAGAGTTGGAACTCCCAATAATGGTTTATCTTACGATCGTAAGATAAACCATTGGCGTGGGAGCAAAAAGGGTAATGGAATAATAAAGGATTAAAACAGCGTCGCGGGCAGTATTCTCACATATTCTCACACACGAATACACTGCTTGGTATTGCGCATTAAGGCATTCAAAATGCCGAATACGATACAGCTCTAATAAAACGAATTCCGCTAGGATTTCGAGGAGCAGTGGCATAGAAGATGCGCGATACATTTCTAGTGGACGAGAACGGCAATCGGCGTATCCCATACCTCATCTTTTACAACTAGCATTACATCCACAAAGAGTTTTTATCAAAACCATTGTCTCGGGAGTGGATTTTTTGGGCTGGATACATTTTTCCGATCATCGCGTGCTTGGGACTGTAACCAAGCGAAGAATGATGCAGAGAATAGCGGAGTATCCAACAGACGAAACGCTCGCATCGTATCGCGGGCTTTTGTCTCATGAAAACGCTTGGAAACTAAATCGGAATATATCTCGGCCATGATTTGTCGAAGCGGCGTTCTTGATATATGATAGGTGCTCATGGAGAGAGGTGTAACCCCGCCTCTCTGCGGGGTGCTCGTTTGCATCTACTCGCTTCGCTCTTAGGCAAACATCATATGTTTACACGAAAAATCGGCATTGATCTCGGCACCGCAAACACGATTGTATTTGTGCCGGGTAAAGGATTTATTATCAACGAACCGACAATCGTTGCTTTAAGTGTTCCTGAAAATACCGTGCTCGCGGTCGGCCGCGAAGCGAAGGACATGATTGGACGCACACCGGACACGATTGCGGCGTACCGACCACTGAAGGACGGCGTCATTGCCGACTACTATATCACCAAAGCAATGCTGAAGTACTTTATTGCTAAGGCAGTTGGTCGGATGAATATTTTTAGGCCGGAAATTGTGATTTCAGTTCCCGCAGGCATCACTCCCACGGAACGGCGCGCCGTTATAAATGCCGCAAAAGAAGCAGGCGCGAAAGAAGCGTATGTGGTTAAGGAACCCATCCTTGCGGCGCTTGGCGCAGGCATTCCGGTCAATTCCTATTCCGGAAATATGATTATTAATATCGGCGGCGGAACCTCAGAAGTAGCAGTGGTTTCATTAGGTGGCATTGTGAGCTGGACAAGCCTCAGAGTTGCCGGGAATAAATTTGATCAAGCAATTATCGACTATATTAAGAAAAAGCATTCTCTTTCGATTGGAGAGCAGACAGCCGAAGCCATCAAAATTGAAATTGGCACCGCGCTTCCATCTAAGGAACAGCTTGAATTCGAGGTGCGCGGTCGGGATTTAGTATCAGGTCTTCCTAAAGACCTCGTGATTCGATCCAATGAAATCGCCGAGGCAATCACGCCGCACTTACTTGATATTGCGGGATCCGTGCAGAGGGTATTCAATGAAACTCCTCCAGAACTCGTTGCGGACATCATGGAAAAAGGAATCGTGCTCTCGGGCGGGGGATCGCAGATTCGCTACCTTGACGAATTTTTCAAGCGAATGACCGGAGTTTCTTGCTTCCTGGCGCCAGAGCCGCTCTTTTGCGTTGCAAAAGGTGCCGGACTCATCCTCAGCCATCTTGATGTTTATAAAAAGACGCTTTTGAACAAGCGGTAATATATATGGCACGCATTCCTGAACTTAAAAAACTTTTTACTGAACTCATAGCGGCGGATCGCTTGAGTCACGGGTATCTTTTTTTCGGATCCGGCGCTCGAGGTGAAGAGGCGCTTGCATTTGCTTTGTCACTCTCCCGGTATATGGAAACAGGGGTCTGGGAAGGGGGAGTCATACTATTGGATACCAATCTGCTTACCGGAAGGGAGGTAGGCATCGCAGAAATACGGAGCGCAATCCATTTCTTATGGGAGCAGCCATTGCGTTCAAGGCGAAAACTTTTAATCATTCAAGACGCGGACGCGCTCACGGTCCCGGCCTCGCAAGCGCTCTTAAAAATAGTTGAAGAGCCTCCGCTTCACGCGAACATCATGCTCATCGCAAAAGACCTGTCGGGCGTGCTTCCTGCTCTCGTATCCCGCTTGCAGAGGATATATATTTCCGGCAATGAACCAGAGGGTTGCGGCGAAGAAGAAACAGCTCGGAAGCTACTCACTGCTTCCAGCGCTCGGGAGCGAAGCGAACTTTTAAAAACGCTTCTTGAAGAGGATATCCGGCTTCCGGAAGTCGTGACTGCTCTTTTAGCGCTTCTCAGGCGGCAAAAACTTAAAAATACAAAGCTCATCGGAGCCATCCTTAGGCGCTGGAATCGCATGGAACGGTATGCAACTAATCGCAAATTACAGCTTGAGGCGGCGTTTGCCGAAGGCACGCAATAACACTCATCTTATACATTTTCTCTTATGGATGAACTGGTAAAATCTCATGAAGCGCGAGGACGAGATCTTGTGGGGGCATTTCAAAAAGAATTGTCCGGGTTTCGCACAAACCGACCCGTCTCACAGCTCATAGAAGACATTAAAGTTGAGTACGCGGGGCAATTTTTGCCATTAAAGCAGGTGGGTTCCATCAGCATTGTTCCGCCTCGGGAGATTCAAGTGAATGTATGGGATACAAGCGCGGTCCACGCCGTTCAAAAAGCCATTGAAACTGCTAATATCGGCCTTACTCCTTCCGTGCAGGGAAATATAGTTCGGGTCATGTTGCCTCCAATGAGCGATGAGCGGCGGGAAGAGCTGAAGCGTCTCGTAAAAACAGTAGCGGAGAAGTTCCGTATCCAGCTTCGGGCATTGCGCGATGAGGCGAATAAAAAGATTGAAGCCGCGGCGAAGGCAAAGGAGGTGAGCGAAGACCAAAAATTTAAGCTTCGTGAGCGCGTGCAAAAAGCAATTGATGCCGCCAATAAAGATATCGAAGGGCTGATCGAGCGGAAGTTTCAGGAAATCGAAATGTAATGAGTAAATAGTAACTGGTAATTAGATAGATGTTTATTGTATTCTCTAGTTACTAGTTACTAATTACAAGTTACAAAAATTATGGCAATTTTAATTTTAATCATAGGCATTTCGGTCTTGATTCTTATTCATGAATTCGGGCATTTTTTATCTGCCCGGCGCATGGGTCTCTGGGTGGAGGAGTTTGGCATTGGCTTTCCGCCCCGGTTATTCGCAAGAAAAATAGGGGAAACTCTCTGGAGCATAAACGCGTTGCCTTTCGGGGGGTTTGTGCGGATTCATGGAGAAAAGCCCGAGCTTGAAGCGGAATCGGGAAAAACCGTTGACCCGCGGCGGAGTTTTGCCAATCTTTCCGTGGGCAAGCGAGCACTCATTATCTCCGCAGGCGTCATTATGAACTTCTTTTTGGGGTGGCTTTTGGTTTCTGCGGTATATGCGATCGGGGTTCCGCAAAAAGTGGTCATCCAAAGCGTGGGAGCGGATACACCGGCTGCGATTGCTGGTTTCACATCCGGAGATATTCTTTTAGACTTTAATGTAGTAGACGTGTTTACGGAATATGTACAATCCTCCAAAGGCAAGGAAATTCACATCGCGATAGAACGGAACGGCGAAATGCTCACGCTCACGGCAACTCCGCGCGTTGAGGTGCCGGAGGGTGAGGGGCCACTCGGGGTGTCGCTTACCGAATTCGGACAAAAAAAATTGCCTCTGGTACAGAGTCTTATCGAAGGACTCAAAACGTCAGCACAAATTCTTCTCGCGATCATCGTTTCGCTCTCTACGCTCATTGTCGGCCTTTTTACCGAAGGAGCAGTCATGGAGAATTTTGTGGGGCCGGTCGGCATCTTCCAGATTGCGAACGAGAGCGCCCGATTTGGGCTGGTGAATCTTTTACAGCTCATCGGTCTTATTTCTTTGAACCTCGTCGTGTTAAACGTCCTTCCTATTCCCGCGCTTGACGGCGGACGACTCTTTTTTCTCCTGATCGAGAAGATAAAAGGCTCGCCTATTGCCGTGCGCCGTGAAGCAACCGCAAACGCAATTGGATTTGTTCTGCTTTTGCTCCTCATGGTATTTATCACCATTCGAGATGTGGTAAGAATTTTTTAAGCGCGTGTGATATACTACGAGCTAGTCAGTGCCTTTTGTCCTTCGGAGACTGTATCGATGGTGCAGAAAGAGAAAAGCGCGGCCTCAGCATTCCTCGAATGCGCAGAGCGCGTGGAATGGGTCGAAGTAGTCCTTCGCGATGGACGCACCCTTCAAGGCAACGTGATTCGGAATCCTATTCGGCAGACAGGAACAATTGTGAATGCCGTGTGTGAGACCCGCCACGACTTCCCACTTGACGACGTTCAGGCGGTCCGGAGAGTCTCCGATCCTCGTCTTGCGGGCCCGGTGAGCGAGGAGATCGAATCTCGCGTTGATGATTATGTACGGTAGCTGGTTTAGGAGCGCCAATCCCTACACCAGCTTTTTTTATTTACCCGACACTGCTAGAATCAAATTCATGCGACAATCACAGCTTTTTACGAAAACTCTCAAAAACGACCCCGAAGGCGAAGAAACTAAGAATGCAAAACTTCTGATCCGCGGCGGATTTATGAGCAAAACATCCGCTGGCGTCTACACCATACTCCCGCTTGGTCTTCGCGTCCTCGAACATATTAATCGTATTATTCGCGAAGAAATGAACGCGATCGACGGCGAAGAACTCATCATGCCCGCGCTTATTGACAGGAAATATTGGGAAAAATCAGGCAGGTGGGAAACGGATATTATTTATCGGACCGGAAAACAAAAAGCCGGAAAGACAGAGCATAATTTTTCCACCGAAGGCGGATCCGCCTCTGGCGGAGAATATGGACTTGGCTGGACGCACGAAGAGGTAATCACCTCTATTGCGCGTCAGTTTATTCAATCCTATAAAGACCTGCCGAAAGCGGTGTATCAAATTCAGAGCAAATTTCGCGCGGAAGTGCGGGCGCAGGGAGGGCTTTTGCGGGGGAGAGAGTTTCTCATGAAGGATCTCTACAGTTTTCATGCAGATGTTGAAGACTTGAACCGCTATTATGAAGTAGTAAAGCAAGCATATGTGAAAATTTTTGAGCGACTGAGCCTACCTGTGCTTGTGGCAGAGGCATCGGGTGGAGCGTTTACCAAAGAATATACGCATGAATTTCAAGTAGTGAACCCCGCAGGAGAAGATACGGTACACTACTGCATGAAATGCGGTTTTGCGCAGAATCGGGAGATATTTGATGCTAAGCGGCATGGAGACTGTAGCGGCAAACTAGCAGAAGCGCGCGCTATCGAGGTTGGGAATATATTTAAGCTCGGTACGCGTTTTTCTGAAAGCTTCGAACTTTTATATACGAACGCCGCCGGCAAACGAGCTCCGGTCATCATGGGTTCATATGGTATCGGGCCTACGCGGATACTCGGTACTTTGGTTGAAGTATTTTCCGATGAGCGCGGCATCCTCTGGCCCGAGGCAGTCGCGCCGTACCTCGTGCATCTTATAGAGATCACGTCCCAAAAGGAGGATCATGCATCAAAAGCCGATGCGCTCTATGCTACGTTGCAAAAGCAAAACATTCCGGTATTATATGATGACCGCACGGGGATTTCCGCAGGAGAAAAATTTGCGGATGCAGATCTCTTAGGAATTCCGTATCGCGCCGTCGTGAGCGAAAAAACTGGGGAGAAGATTGAAATAAAAAAGCGCGGAGAGCGGGATATGAAGCTAGTGTCAGAAAAAGAATTAATCCAGTTGGTAACTGGTAAATAGTAATTAGCAATTTGTTTTTCTAATTACCGTTTACGGATTACAAATTACTATTCTCTATTGTATGTTTCGCTTTTCACTCATCAAAAAAAATATCGGCATCGACCTGGGTACGTCTAATTTTCTTATTTATTTGGACAAGCGGGGAATTGTGGTTAATGAACCAACGATGGTCGCGGTGAACACGAAAACCAATAAAATCCTTGCGGTAGGCAGCGAAGCAAAAAAGATGCTGGGACGGACGCCGGCGCACGTGAGCGTGATCCGTCCGCTCGTAAACGGAGTTATTTCTGATTTCGAAATGACTCAAGAAATCCTCCGATACTTCTTGAAAAAAATAACCGCGCAAAACTCTTTAACCAGTTATCGGAAAGCAGTTGTTGGCGTTCCCTCTGATCTTACGGAAGTGGAGCGCAAGTCGGTGGAGGATGCGGTCATGGGCGCCGGCGTCTTCCAGCCCTATATTATAGATGAACCGCTTGCCGCGGCGCTGGGCGCACGGTTGCCCATTGAGGAACCTGCGGCGAATATGATTGTGGATATTGGCGGAGGAACCACGGAAATCGCGGTTATTTCCATGGCGGGAACGGTGACCGCGAAGAGTCTCAAGGTGGCTGGCGATCGGCTGAATGACGATATCATGCGCTTTGTGCGCGATGAGTTTAAGCTGGCGATTGGGGAGGCAACAGCCGAAGAGGTGAAGGTGACTATCGGATCGGCCATTCCCCTCGAACAAAAGCTTGATATGACGATCCGCGGACGAGACCTGGTTTCTGGGCTTCCCAAGGAAATTATAATCAAAGATACTCAGGTGCGGGCCGCAACAACAAAGTCGCTCCGTTCAATTATCGACGCAATTCGAGAAGTTCTTGAAATAGCGCCTCCTGAACTTGCCGGAGATATTTTGCGCCGCGGCATTCACCTCTGCGGAGGCGGAAGTCTTTTGCGCGGCATTGACCACTTAATTGCGCGAGAACTTTCAGTGATGACGACTGCAGTAGAGGACCCCTTAACGTGCGTTGTGCGCGGTACGGGAGTTGCGGTTGAAAATCTTGAAAAATATCTTCCGCTTCTTGAAAATCCCCTGAAGCCGAAAGATATTAAATTATAGGCCCCTCCCATGAGTCAAAGAAAATTTTTTATCATACTTGGGATACTGTTTTTTATGACCGCGGGTCTTTTTTTTGGTGAACGGGTACAGATAGTCGTAGGGCGGACAGGGCAGAAAATTGGATCCATGCTCGCATCTCCGCTTCTCATCGTTACCAGCGTGAGCCGTTCTCAATCGCTCCGCGAAACAGCTGACACGCTCACCGTGGAAAATGAGGCGCTTAAGGGAGAAATTAAGGCGCTTCAAAAAACCAGCTTGCTTGCACGCGGGCCACAGATACGGGAAACGCGAGTTTTTTCAAGCTATCCCTTTAACCATAGGAACCTCCTCATGATTGACCGGGGAGTGGATGAAGGATTTAAGACGGGATGGGGAGTGGCTGTCGAACGGTCATTGCTCTTGGGGAAGATTATCGAAGTTTTCCCTCATACGAGCCGCGTGCAAACAATTTTTGACGCTGATATGACGTTGCCGGTAAAAATAGGAGCTCAGAAAATTGATGCGCTTCTGGTGGGGGGTCGCATACCCCAGCTCACGCTCATTGAGAAGGACGCTTCTATTTTTCCGGGAGATGAAGTGTATTCATCGGGATCCAATTTCCCGTATGGTCTGCGCGTGGGAGAAGTGCTTGAACTGCTTCCGGAGTCTGGCAGTGCTTTTCAGGAAGCATCTCTCAAGATTCCGTATGACGCGGGAAACCTTGATACGGTTTTTGTGTTTATCTTATGACCACGAGCGTTTCCGCGCCTCGTCTTATTATTGTTCTCGGCATACTTGTTTCCGCTGTTTTTTTGCAGGGATCGTCACAGCTTTCCTGGTTTGGCATTCGCCCCAACATTTCCCTGTCGATCCTCACGGCGCTCGCGTTTATGTTCTCTGATTTTTTTGTTTACGCGGCGTTGGTGTTCATTACTGCGGCGTTTGTGGGTCCCGCCCCGGGATTTTCTTTTGAAGAATTGATTTTTGTTCTCGTGCTTTGTGCGCTCTTTTTTGTGCGCGACCGGCTCTCCATTCGTCCACTTTTTGCCGCAGTACTTCTGGTGGTCTGCGGAACATTTATATTTTATCTCGTTGTTGATCCAGGATTTATCGCGGCAGACTTCATCGCGGTTCTAATTGAAATGTTCTATAATACTCTCATAACATTGATTTTCTATATGGTTTTTAAGCGCATATTTTCCCATGGCAAAACGTCCCTCACTGCATTTTGAGGAAGGAGTGTTCGATGAGGTTTTTTATACTGACTTGGACTATGTGGTTCGCCCCACATCTCGAAAAGCATTTTTTTTGATTCTTGGAATTGCCCTTGTGGTGGTCGGAGCGGCTCTGGGTAAAACGGGATTTCTCCTTATCGGCCGTGGCGCCTTCTATGCGGCGCGCGCTGAAATAAATGTGAATAGGGAAATCCGACTACCCACGTATCGGGCTGTCATTATCGATCGGTTTGGGAAGATCGTGGTAGAGAACAAGGCATCGTTTACAGCGTTTATAAGCATGCCCATAATGATGAGCGAAAATGACGCGCTGAAGCGCGTCCTCGGGGCACTGTCTCGTATCCTGGCGACGCCGGAGGAGAATCTTGAAGCAATCGTAGAGGAAGCAAATCTTAACGAAGACAACTGGGTTCCCATTGCCCGAGATATAAGCACCACTGAGGCAATTGCTATCCGTGCGCTCCATGAGGCATCAATCGAGGTGCTTGATGATTACAAGCGGGTATATGCAGATTCCTCTGTGTTCGCCCACCTGACCGGGTATACGGGGGTGGGGGAGGGTAATCGCATTGTCGGCGTTTCAGGCGTAGAGCGGGCGTACGATACTGAAATTCGAGGGGAAGACGGGCGGTCTGTGTTGTATCAGGATGCGATAGGCTCTGTGGTAGGCCGACGGGCCATAGAAGAGCCAAAACCCGCAGAACCGCTTCGTCTCACTATTGATGCCGAATTCCAGAAGTTTTTTTATACCCGCTTTGCGCAAGGTCTTACAAGCTTAGGTCGGAAGGCGGGCGTAGGTATTGCCCTTGATCCACGGAACGGAGAAATTCTGTCACTGGTCAGCTTCCCGAGTTTTGACGCAAATGTATTTGTTGATCGCGCCGCGGGTCCACGCCGCGCTCTGTTGCTTACCGACAGTACTGAGCCGCTGTTTAACCGAGCAGTGTCCGGAGCCTACAGCCCCGGATCAACTATCAAGCCGCTTGTCGCCCTTGCGGCACTCAAGGCAGGAGTCATCGATCCGTTGTTGCAAGTGTTTTCTGACGGGTCTCTTGAAATTCCGAATCCATACGACATTTCAAATCCCAGTCATTTTCTTGATTGGCGGGCACATGGATGGGTTGACGTGCGGTCTGCGCTCGCTCGTTCGAGCAATATCTTCTTTTATCTTGCGGGCGGTGGCTTGCCAAAAAGCGTGGGGTTTACAGACTTAGTCCAGGGCAATTTCCTGCGGAGCGGTCTCGGAATCGAGGGGCTTCACACTGCGTGGGAGCGGTTTGGCTTTGGGAAAAAAACCGGCATTGATGTGCCCTATGAATCCACCGGCTTTCTTCCGAGTATAGCGACAAAAAAGGAGCGAGGAGGCGTATGGAGGCTGGGGGACACGTATAACGTTTCTATCGGGCAAGGGGATTTGCTGGTGACTCCGCTCCAGCTTATTTCATTTTTCGCTTCATTAGGAATGGACGGCAAAATATACCGACCATTCGTGCGTTTTGGTTCAGAACCGCAGGTGCTTACTGATTATGGCGCCGATTTTAAAAACGAACTTCCCATCGTGCAGGAGGGTTTGCGCGACGTGGTTCGTGAGCCGTACGGAACAGCATACCTGTTTCACGATCTCCCATTTTCCGTTTCAGGAAAAACGGGAAGCGCGCAAACGAACAACAATACGCGCGTGAATGCGCTCTTTCTTGGGTTTGCGCCCAGCGAAAATCCGGAAATTGCCCTTCTCATTCTCGTTGAAAATGCTCGGGAAGGCAGTGCAAACACGATGCCCATCGCGAAAGACGTACTCCAGTGGTATTATGAACACAGGATATCAAAAAGTAACTAGTAACTGGCAAGTGGTAATTTGTTCTTGGTATTTTTTCTCTATCCTAGTTACTATTTACTAGTTACTAATTACTATTCTTATGAAATTTTCTCAACTAAGACAAGATTTGGTTTCCGGGGATTGGATCGTCATTGCCCCCAAGCGAAGATTGCGTCCTCATGAAATGCGTGCGTCTAAAAGCCGAGTGCGTGAACCAAAACCGGGATGTGTTTTTGAAAACCCAAAACAAGCGCTCTTGGAAATCAGGGACGGAAAAGACTGGACAGTGCGGATCATTGAAAATAGATTTCCGGCATTTGTGCACCGCGATATCTGTTCCGCAATTCGGAAAGTGGGCCCGTATGCGGTCACCGATGGTATCGGGCATCATGATATTTTAATTACCCGAGACCACAATCAAGATTTTCCGGATCTATCCCTATCGCACGCTCGCGACCTTTTCCGAGCGTTTCAGGATCGCTATCTCATGCTTATGGCGGATTCGTGCCTCGCCTATATCTCGATGTTTCACAATTGGGGAGCAAAAGCAGGAGCCTCGGTGTATCACCCCCATTACCAGATGATTGCAATTCCGGTTGTGCCCCCTGATTTTGAACATTCTCTGAAAGGCGCCATTGTCTATTCCAAAAAGCACAGGAACTGCGTGCATTGCGCGATGATTGACTGGGAGCGGAAGCAGAAAAAACGTATCATCTTTGAAAATGCGGGAGCTATCGCATTCACGCCGTTTCTCTCGCGAAGCGGCTTTGAGGTGCGCGTATTTCCCAAGCGACACCTGCCATTCTTTGAACATACGAGGGAGGAGGAACTTGATGCTATTGTTGAAGCGCTTCATGCGGTCCTTCGCATGGTAAAGCGATCGCTCCATGATCCTGACTATAACTTTTTTATACATACGGCCCCTCTCGCGCATCGGAAAGAATATAAAAATTATCATTGGCACATCGAGGTATTGCCGAAGGTAAATATTTCCGCAGGGTTTGAACTGGGTACCGGCATCGAGATTAATCCCGTGGATCCGGATGACGCGGCTAAAATTCTCCGAGGCAGGAGGTAAGCAGTACGATATATCATCGCCTATGTGGCACGAGCTTTTCACCATACTTCTCGCGATGACGCCGACTATTGAGGCGCATGGGGCTATTGCGACCGGCATCGCGTTTTTTAAGTTTTCTCCGCTCAAAGCATTTGCGTTATCAATTATCGGAACCCTGGCGGTGATTCCGGTTATTATTTTTTTTCTGCATAAAGTTTCGCATCTGCTTATGCAACGCATCTATATCGTGAATCGTTTTCTAACCTGGCTTTTTAGCTACACGCAACGTCGACACGCTGAACATTTTTCTGGCGGAGAAGCGACTGAAGGCGGAGAAAGTGTAAAAAGCCGATTTTGGAAAGCGTTCGCTCTATTTGTTTTCGTTGCGTTTCCGGGACCCTTGACGGGCGTGTGGGGCGGGGCGCTCGCCGCTTTTGTGTTTGGAATCGCTTTTTGGGATTCGGTGATTGCTCTTGCGCTTGGGGCTATAAGCGTTGCCGCTCTTGATACAGCAATTATTGCCGGCATACTTAACTTCGTAACATAATAAGAAGCATGCCTAAACTCATTATCGCGAACTGGAAGGAAAATCCAGTAACTCTTAAAGAAGCTCTAGTGCTTGCGGAAGCGAGCGATGCTCCGTGTGTGGCTATTGCGCCGCCTTTTCCATTTCTCGGAGCGGTTCGCGCAGTCGTGAAGGAAGCTAATCTTGCGGCTCAAGATGTCTTTTACGAAGAGAAGGGGGCATTTACGGGCGCGGTGTCCGCGTCACAACTCGCATCTGTGGGAGTTACTTATATTATCGTCGGTCACTCCGAGCGTAGGCGTTTAGGAGATACGGACGAGATTGTTGCAAAAAAGCTTCGCGCGGCGCTTGCACAGGGGATTATACCGATCCTTTGCGTCGGAGAATCTCGAGAAGAGCACAAAGCAGGAAAAGCGGAGGGAGCTATTCGCAAGCAATTAGATGTCGCTTTCTCACTACTCACTAAACCCTACACCCTAATCCCTATCATCGCCTACGAGCCGGTCTGGGCAATTTCCACAGAGCCGAACGCGGAAGCTGATACGCCAAAAAATGCGGTATACATGATACAATACATAAAAACATTTATGTCGCACGTCGCATTACCCATGTTGCTAAAATATATTTATGGGGGTTCGGTGAATGCCAAAAATGCGGAAAGTTTTTTGAAAGAAAAAGAAATTGAAGGCGCGCTGGTCGGTGGCGCGAGCTTGAAACAAGAGGAAATTAAAAAAATTATAGAGACAGCATATCGATACTAATATACAAATGGTACGAATGATACTAATAAAATACGAATCAGAGTATTAGTATGTTATTCGTAGCATTAGCATGCATTAGTATATTGGTATCGCATTAACAAACGTATGAATTACAAAGAATTGTTGTGGAAACTTCTGAACGCAGTGCTTGTACTGTTGGTCATCTTCGGCATTAAGATATTATTCATGGGTGAAATTGTTCCTCCGTATGCGACGCGGACTATTACGGTTTCGGCAGAGGGGAAAACAACTGTTGTTCCCGATATCGCGCGTGTTTCGTTTTCAGTGGTGACTGAGGGCAAAGACCCTAAAGTAATCCAAGAGGAAAATACGAAAAAAATGAACAGCGCGATTGAGTTTGTGAAAGGTACTGGCGTGGAGGCAAAAGACATTAAAACGTCAAACTATAACCTCTACCCCCGTTATGATTACGATCCGAAGCCGCTCTCGGGGAGTCAAACCCCGTATATCATCGGGTATACCGTAACCCAGACCGTGTCTTTGAAGATTCGAGATTTAGAGAAAGTTGGTGAGATTTTGGGCGGTCTTCCCGAAAAAGGAGTGAATCAGATTGAGCAAGTGAGCTTTGACGTGGATGACCCGGACGCGTATTTGAATGAGGCGCGAGAAGAAGCGTTTACTAAGGCGCGCGCAAAAGCCGAAGCTATGGCAAAAATGAATGGCTCGCGTATTCGCCGCGTGATTACGTTCTCCGAAGGTGGAGGGGGTTACCCAGTTCCGATGTACTTCAAAGCCGAGGCCATGATGGACGGAGGCCGCGGAGGCGCAGTTGCTCCATCGCTCGAGCCAGGTAGCCAGGACGTAACGGTGAGCGTGAGCGTGACATACGAGATCAAGTAAAGTAAAAAAATAAGCCGGAGCCTCTGGAGCGGAATCCAGATGAGCCGGCTTGGCGTTGGAAGACGTTTGCGATGCGCTCCTGCTAGTGTGCGCCCTCTTCTCCTACGGCAGTCGGAGGGAATGGTTCCATCTTCGTCTCGGAGACGAATTCATTCCGTTCTATCCAACGGAAAGAAGGTGGCGGAGGAGCAGTCAGGTTGATTGCCCAGAGTTCTCCATCTCGAAGGACAATTGTCGGAAAGGATCCAGAAACCTCCCGCCCAGGGGGAATAACCTCGTAAATGCCTCTGTCCTCAAGGATGTTTCCGGGCTTGTCGAGATAGCCTTTGCCGTACTCGAAACAAGTCCATTCAACGAAGACAATACAGCAAAGACCCATGCAATAGAGAGCGGGCCATAATCCCACGTCCTCCTGGGGAGGAAGACCCATATCTTTCTTGAAGAGATGCGTGGCGTAGATGATGAGAATAATGCCTAGAAGGGTGAAGAATATCACTCCGGCATAGAAGAGGGAAGACCACATCTGAAGCTCCTTGTGTGTAGAGGGTGCGGTAGTTAGTGTGGAAGATTATATGCGATATGTGCCCGTAAGTCAGACACTATCGAGCTTATCACATAGTAAAATAAACGCTCCGTAGCGTCAATCTTGACTTTCAGCCTCGACTGCGCTATACTTCTCGGTGAATGAGTGGTCAGTGTTCCTCGACGATGATATCGACCGAGGAATGCTCAATCTATTTGTGGCTAAAATCCTGCCTACGGGCAGGATTTTAGTTTAGATATGTTTCTTATAGGTAGCTTACTTGCCCGACCTTTGGCGGGCGAGCGGGGTTTTGGTTTTTTTACGCCCATGCAGTATGATTAAGTCATCCCCTGATTTTTTCTGTAGCATAGGTCATCGCAAGAGCTGCTAGGACGCGCACTCATTCAACACAAATAGAATTGGAGGTCACCACTAGCAGCTCTTGCGGCGACTTATCCGCAAGAGTTTTTAGTCAGGGAGTATTCATGTTCATGCACAACGTTTCCCTGAAAGACCACTCGAGTTATCGCATTGGTGGGCTGGCAAAACATTTTTACGAACCGAAGACCGAGAACGAGTTTATTTCGGCGCTCGCGGAAGCGAATGAGCAAAAGCTCCCCGTGTTCATTTTAGGCGGGGGAACTAATATTCTTTTTAGCGACTCGGGATTTGACGGTTTGGTTTTAAAGCCCGCGATTTCTACCATTGAAATTCATGGTGAGATTATGCGGGTCGGGGCGGGAGCGTTAATGAAGGATGTGGTAGAGGCATCAATACACGCGGGTCTCTCGGGTCTCGAATGGGCTGGGGGATTGCCCGGCACCGTGGGTGGCGCTATCCGCGGCAACGCAGGCGCATTTGGAGGCGAGATGAAGGACTCGGTGGTAACGGTGCGTAGCCTCGACACAAAATCGCTGAAGATTGTGGAGCGGGATGCGACCGACTGTCGGTTTGGGTATCGCACGAGCGTATTCAAGGAGGAGGGTGTGGAAGCGGTGCTATTGGTCGAATTACAGCTCAAGCAAGGCAATCGCGAAACCATTCAATCTGCGGTAAATGAAAAAATTAACTATCGGAACGAGCGTCATCCTATGGAATACCCGAATGTAGGAAGTATCTTTAAAAACGTGGATGTTCGCAGTATGAGCGAAAAGGATATACAACCGTTTGCTCATATCATTAAGCAGGACCCGTTTCCGGTGATTCCTACCGCATATCTGCTTTCTGAAGCCGGTTTAAAGGGGGTAAGTTTCGGCGGCGCTATGTTTTCTCCTAAACACCCCAATTTTATTGTGAACGTTCTCGATGCGACTGAGGCGGACGTGAGAGCTTTGATTACGCTCGGAAAAAGCGCAGTCAAAGAAAAGTTTGGAATAGTGTTGGAGGAGGAGGTGATGTACGTGTAGTAATCGCGAACAATGCGAATCTTTTCTAAATAACGCGAATAAAATAGAATTTAAAATTAGCATTATTTT
>JAGVPS010000015.1 GCA_020052135.1 Minisyncoccota bacterium | reverse complement strand
GAATTGTTATCGAAAAAATGAGCCGCAGGAAAGGCGAGATGAAAAATATGAATGTGGAAAACGGTATCGCCTTTTTTCATTTTTTTATCCCGACGCGCGGACTTATCGGTTTCCGAAACGAATTTTTAATTGACACGAAGGGCACGGGCATTATCAATACCCTTTTTGCTGGATACTTCCCTAAACGGAACGATATGGAGTCTGTTCCACATGGATCTCTCATTGCACACGAAACAGGCGCGACAACCGCATACTCGCTTTTGAACTCCCAAGAACGCGGTGTCATGTTTTTAGGCCCTGCCGTAAAAGTATATGAAGGACAAGTGGTGGGTCAAAACGCAAAAGCAGATGACTTAGTGGTAAATGTCTGCAAAGCAAAACAACTCACTAATTTTCGCGCAAAAACCGATGCGGTAACTGACGACCTTATTCCTCCACGATTACTCACGCTCGAACAGGCGCTCGAATACATTGGGGATGATGAACTCGTGGAAGTGACACCGCAGAGTATCCGTCTACGCAAAAGAATTTTGCAAAATCAGCTACGTAAAAAAACGTAAGCCCTAGACATACGCGTAAGCCACGGTATACTGTTTTTCAGGAGGAAAAACTTGGAAAAGGCAGATCGCTGTCCCGACGAAGGATTTCTTTGCAGCAACCCAGAGTACCTGCCTCGCGATCGCGACCCTCCCGTACGAAGGCGCCCCTTGGGCGCGTGAACGCGCTGGAGAACATCCGCAGAACCGCCAAGTTTCGAGCCTCCTGGTCGACTGATGGGTTTACTCCCTAGCCGACCTTATTTTTTTATCGTACACTCGAATAGAGAAAATATTGGGGGATCGTCCCTCGGCCGTAGCACGGAGGCATTCGGCCTACGGGCGAGGCTAATGGTAGGACAGCGGCCTTTTCCTCCGGAGGAGGATCCGCCTTCGGCGGAGAAGACACAATAGTATTTTTCTGCAGTGCTGGGGGATCGTCTAATGGTCGGACACGGGACTTTGAATCCCGGTATCTAGGTTCGATTCCTAGTCCCCCAGCACTGCAGAAAATGAGATATCGAGGTTCGATCCCTTGCCCGGCAGCCGATTTTTAAGCGTAAAAATCGCGTCGAAATGAGCACACTTTCGACGTACATTAGATAGTGAGTTCTCGCGCTTGAGACGCGTCGATGTGATAGAATAATTTATGCCTGAACGGTTTCCTCCTTCAACACCAGAGACGCCAGAAAATGAAACTACTCGATGGCTCGGGGAAGAGCTCAAACATTATGAGGAGATTTTCAGTTTTTCTGATGAAGATTTACGCAGCAAACGAATTTTAGAAATTGGAGCCTTTGACCGCCGCTTTGCTGCTGCCCTGGTTTCAGCGAATGTTTCGACTGAGGTATTCTCTCTTGAACCTGCGTTAGCGGTAGAATCGGGGGCAGAACCGAAGAAAGGATATGCTCGCAAGGATATTTTGATGCGACTTATGGATCGGCTTCCTGAAAAAATTCGCGATGAAGTTGAAAAGCATACGATTGTAGCAGAGGCCGAAGCTATACCAGTTGCAGATGGAATCTATGACCTTGTAATAGGTAAATCGGTTCCTTATAGCTCGCACAAACAGTTGGCAAAACGAATCATTGAGTTGTTGCGAGTTGGTAGAGATGTGCGTTTTTATCCGATTACATCGGATAATCGCGGAGACTATGAATCTGCTATACGAACTATTAAATCCACTCCGGTGATTATTGAATATAAAACGACCACGGAAGACGATATGCCAATGGACGGTGGAATCGTGCACATTAAAGAAGATGTTCTAATTTTAAGAAAGGGAAGTTGACTTTCATATGATCTTAGATGGCCCTATCTTGGATAAGATAAAAGTTTCTTTCAAAAATGAAACAGATTTTTCTAAATATCCTTTTTCTCTGCAAGTCATCAAAAATTTAAGGGATATCGTTTTGCCGACTCAAGTAACTTTTTTTGTTGGGGAAAATGGAACTGGTAAGTCAACCGTTCTCGAGGCACTAGCTACAAAGACCGGGTTTGGACGTGAGGGAGGGAGTAAAAATATAAATTTCGATACTGCTTACGATAATTTATATTCTGAAATTCAAAAACTTTCTTCTTGTATGACGCTTTCCTGGCGTAAGAAACCAAAAGACGGTTATTTTTTCAGAGCAGAAAGTTTTTTCAATCTAGCGAGCCACATCGACTATATTGCAAATGAAGGAGGACAAGGAAAAGAAACTACCTATGCCTCCTATGGAGGTAAATCATTACACGAACAATCGCATGGTGAAAGTTTTCTCTCATTTTTTAAAAATAGAGTGGGTGGTGCTGGATTCTATATCTTCGATGAACCTGAGGTAGCTTTATCGCCACAGCGACAGCTCGCGTTATTGTCGATAATTAATAAATTATGTAAAAATCCTGAGTCCCAGTTTATTATTGCTACTCATTCTCCCATTCTTCTCGCATATCCAAATTCTGTTATCTATTCCTTTGATGGTGACGAGCTAAAAGAGATCCGATATAGAGATACAAAGCATTACGAAATTACTAAAAATTTTCTAGATAACCCTAATCAATATCTTAAACAGTTGTTTAATGATTAAAGATGCACTCGATATACGTCGGTCTGATATACTAAAACTACTTAAATCTGCCTCTTTACAAATATAGCAATATTGCTATATACTAAGAAGCAAAGGTCGATAATGAGCGTGTACCGGAATGAACATACAAATTTTCAAGGATGTTCTTGATTTTCTGAATAAGATTTCTAAAGATGATAAGGCGAAGATTTCTGCTCACCTCAAATCGCTCCAAGAAAACCATACGGAAGGGCTCATCATAAAACCTCTCAAGGGGAGAATAAAAGAAATAGTGGTGAGGCAATATCGAATCGTGCTCTTTGAGATAGGCGCTACGGGGTATGTTGTGGACGCCTTCAGAAAGCAGAGTGATAAAACACCTAAGCGAATCATAGAGAGAGCAGAGAAAATCTATAGAGACATCAAGAATTGACTATATTAAAAGCCCAGCAAAAACATGAAAAAAAGCCCAGCAAAAAATCAATTCACTCCTCTTAACACTGTCATTGCGAAAGAGCTTAAAAATGAGCGATTTCGCAAATCATTTTCCGAAGAAATGAGTAGATTGCAATTAGCACACGAAATCAAAACCTTGCGTCAGAGGCGAAAAATGACCCAGGCAGAGGTCGCTACTAAAACAGACATGCCCCAGTCAGTTATTGCACGAATTGAGTCAGGGACTCACAGTTTCTCGATAGCAACTCTTCACAAGATCGCACAAGTATTCGATAAGCATGTTGGCCTCGTAGGACAAACACAAAACCGCCGATAGCGCGGTTTTGTGTTTTTGTTCCCATAGAGTCTAATTTCTGTGTCATTTTTTCAAAAAACGATAGGCACCCGAGACCCTTCTTCGCGTACCTACTTGCCTACTCCGCCGTAGTAGCTATGGCTACGAAGGCTGGACGCTAAAGCTACGAAGGGCAACGAAAGCTTCGAATGGGCAAAGCGTGTCGATCTGGTATACTAAAACTACTTAAAATCGTTATACACATATTTGTTTTGAATAGAAATGCCGAAAGTGCTAGACTCTATAAATTATGAACAATGAGAAACCAATGACGATTGACGAACTTGCGGTCATGATTCAAAAGACCATGGCGAGCAAGGAAGACATCAGAGAAGTTAAAGAAGACCTCTCTAAGGTCAAAGAAGATATTTCTGAGGTCAAGGAGGGCCTTTCTGGAGTCAAAAAAGATGTTTCTGTGGTCAAGGACGAGGTGCATACTTTGCGACAGGAATTGAAAGACACAAAAGATCATCTGGCATCTAAGATTGATGCAAAAGCAAGTTCAGCAGAGACTACGGACCTACTGGAAGAAATGGATGGACTCAAGAATCGAGTAACTACTCTCGAAAAGCGATAAACTGCGATTACAGAGAAGGAAGTTATACGCACGTGCTCCTTAGCGGGCACAGCCGCGGCGGCATGATTTCAATCCTCTACGCCGCACGGGATCACCGGATTTCTGTGGTACTGGGAATTATGCCCTCTTCGAGTCGCACATTTGTTGGAGCTAGACGCGAAGATTCGAATATATGAAAGAGTTTATTGAACAACGTCCGACACGGGCCGAGATAGAAAGCTTCGAGATCACTCCTGAACGATGGCAAGTTGCTCTCGCATACTATAAGGAGCACCGAGATGATTTAATTAAAGCTGCGGCATTCTCGCGACGCCATGGCTTTTCTCATCGCACACCTCCTTTCAAAGTAGGAGCTGCTGCTCTCGCAATCGAACCGGGCCTAGAAGAAGGAGAATACATCGTATATCAGGCATATAACTTTAAGCCATTTCCTGGCGAGGTGAAAGGAAACGACAAGCGATGTGCTGAGCGCAATGCACTCGATTTTGCTCGTTCTTCAGCAAAAGTAGTTGCAGCGCTCGTTACCGTTTCTAACGAAGTTAGCACGGGCGATCCAACGAAGGCTCATGATGCACTCCATCCGTGCCAAGAGTGCCGAGGCATGTTGCGAAAACTTCTTACTGAAGGATTACTTCGTGAAGACACGGTAGTCTGCAACGCAAATGATTCCGAGATTAAAGACGGCAAGGGCCTTAAGATTGAAGAAAGAACTTTAAAAGAATTACTCGATTTATATCACGATGACGTGCTAGAAAAATAAAGATGGTACGGTAAAAAGTGCGGGTTATGCAGATAGAATTTAAGCAATAGGGTACTCTGCCCGAGACCCTTCTTCGCGTACCTACTTGCCTACTCCGCCGTAGTAGCTATGGCTACGAAGACTGGACGCTAAAGCTACGAAGGGCAAAGAAAGCTTCGAATGGGCACAGCGCGTCGGGATGATATACTGAAGCTACTTAAATCTGTCTTACAGACATACCACTTATGAAAAAGAAAATCAAAATACTTATGGTTCACGGCGGGATGACTTTCAAGAATGAGAAAGATTATGTGCACTACCTAAAGACTAAAAAGGTTTCAATCGAGAAAAAAGTGTATTGGGCTGGAGAGTATCTAGAAAAAAGCTTGGGCGCGAGGTTTAAAATAATTGCACCTCGTATGCCTCTGCAGGATAATGCAAAATACAGGGATTGGAAGATCCTTTTTGAAAGATATTTAGATCTTCTTAAAAACAAATATATTTTGATTGGTTCATCTCTTGGCGGGATTTTTCTTGCAAAATATCTATCCGAAAAGAAACTACCTAAAAAGGCTTTGTCGGTATATTTAGTTTGCCCGCCTTTTGATAACACGCTGTCTGCAGAAGATTTAGTGGGCGGCTTTAAGCTCAGAGCCAATTTATCTTTGATGGAGAAAAACTGTGAAAATCTCCACCTGTTGTTCTCAAAGGATGATGACGTCGTGCCCGCCTCTCATGCCAAAAAATACAAAAAGAAATTGAAGAATGCGCACATTGTTGTATACAAGAGCAAAAATGGGCACTTCAATATATCTAAGTTTCCTGAGATCGTTACATTGATTAAAAATGAAACGAGGGGAATTAAATAAAGCGATCCGCGTAAGAAACATCGGGATGATATAATAAAGTTACTTTATGAAAATTGTCCTCATGCATGGAAAAGATACCGATCCTAGCAAGAAATGGTATCTATGGTTCGCTCGCGAAGTTCAAAAACTAGGCGCGGAATTCATTGCTCCTATATTATTTCCGAAATAAATCCTGATAGAGTAGTTATCGGAGGTGGAACCTTAAAGAAGCAAAATCTATTTTCTTTCTTGAGGAAGGAACTGAAGAAACAAGGGATAAGAACTCCTATCCACCGGTCCCACTTTCGTCAGAATGCTGGAGCGATAGGGGCTGCTATACTCGCAACTAAATAAAATAAGGCATTTCTAAACGCGGCGAAGTGATACAATGAAGCATCTCTCATGATAGAAAACTCAATCGTCTATTGGATAGGAGCAGCTCTTTTTGCCGCCCTTGGCGCCCTCTCTCTGTGGGCGGATTTTCAGAGAAGATAATGCACAATTTCAAAAACCTTACTCCCCTGCGAAAACTCTTGGCTGGCCTGCTCTCGCTCGCTGTTTTGTCGGTGGGGATATTTTTCTTACTGAACAAAGCGGAAACAGGTATTCCTATCATGCTCTACTACTACAACCCTGCGCTCGACCAGGGCCCGGGTGGCGCGCAGTGCAGTAAAACGGGCCTCGTTGCCGTGAACCGCGAGATACCCCCGACTCCCACACCTCTCACAGAAACCATCAAACTGCTCCTGCGGGGAGAACTTTCGGATGAGGAAAGAGCGCAGGGTATCACGAGCGAGTTCCCGCTCGCGGGGGTAACGCTCGGGAGCGCGTCTATCAAAGACGGCGTCGCGACGCTGACGTTCAACGATCCGCAAAATAATACCGGCGGCGGCTCGTGCCGAGTTGCCGTGCTTTGGGCGCAAATCGAAGCAACCGCAAAGCAGTTCCCCAAAGTGAAATCAGTGAGTTTTATGCCGGAGGAGCTGTTTCAGCCGTAAAACCCCTCTTGTGCCGAGACATTTCGAACCAAAACATTAAAGGTTCGTATTCCGAACCCACATCGGGAAGATATTTAAAAACACCTTGTTGCCGAGATCCTACGACAAGCCGGAATTACAAAAAACGAATGGGGAGATTCCTGATAAAAGAGAGTCATTATTTCTTGACCCGTGCACGGCAAGAGCATATAAATTGAAATAGCACTCTGCTTCTGTTTAGCGGATTCGAAAACTGTACCTATATAACCCCATTCCACCAAAGAAAGGACGGGTATGGAAACGATGCAAACTCTGCCGGTGACGGCAGATGATGTCGCGAATGTTTCAAATCCATGCCCGGAATTTCGGGCGTGGTTGGACGCCATGCTTCTCCATGGTCACTTGGGAAGCGTTCTCGCCGCGATCGTGCGTGCTGGGCAGGCGCGTGATGTGCACGACGCCCTCCAGTACTGTAGCGACTACGCGCGCACGCATCCGCTGGGAAACCAGCGCGTTGGCGTGCAGGATTTGGACACACGAGCTCATCTTCGTCTCATTCAAACGCTGAAAGACTTCCTTGCGGGAACGCAGGGGCTTCCAGAGGGAGATCTGGCTCGGTTGCACGGCGTGATTGGCCACGTTGCCATTCCACAGCTACTCAGAGGAGAGTTGTTTTCTCTGCATCATGCAAGAAGCATCGGGAATGGCTCCCAAGGTGAACTCTTCCCGGAACAGCGACACCTTTTTGATGCAAACGGACGAACCCTAGGAGTACGTCCGGAACGCTTGAAGAACGGTCGGCGATTGGTAGATCAGATCGAGCGCTCATGGAACACGCTCCGCGATGCAGTGCAGGAAACGCGGGGATTCCATAGTCTCTCTCGAAGAGAACGCCGAACATTTGAGCTTCTCGAGCGAGACCTCACGTTCATCTTTGGCGATCATGTGCGATCACTCCATCGGAAACCCATTCTCGAGCGCGAAGATCTCATCTTCCTCACGCTCATGACATGGGCAGGCGCGGTTCTCTCCTTTAAGGACGCGGGCACGCAGATGTTCTTCCGAGAGATTCCGGTGCTTTCGCGCCGGTATGACCTCGGTGGCGGCCAGATTGACGCGCTCGTCGTAGAGTTCATTGGCGGTGATCGTCCAAGCGAAGCAGAACTTCGACACATGCGCCGGATGGAGCGAGAGCGTCGCTTTCCTTCCATTGGACACTTGATCGCAGAGTTGCACCGTGCGTTTAAAAAGCCGCTCGTACTCACCATCCGTGACTGGAAATTCGCGGTGGGCGATGGACCGAAGGGACTCCGTTCGAAAGTGCTCACCTCCGGTGAAGTCGCAGAAACTCCTCTTC
>JAGVPS010000027.1 GCA_020052135.1 Minisyncoccota bacterium | reverse complement strand
CCAAGGCTATGGCGGGCAAGAAAAATTGGGAGGTTAAAAAGTTAGGAGAAGTATGTGAGAAAACCGATCAAGGACAGCCCAAAAACTTTTTTAAAAAAGAATTCCGGTACATTGATATCTCTTCAATCAATGCCGAAGCAAAAGAAATACAAAATGCTAACTTAATTCCGGTGGAAGGTGCGCCGTCGCGGGCTCGAAAAATCGTCGGAGCGGGAGATATCGTATTTGCGACAACCAGGCCGTATTTAGAAAATATTGCAATTGTGCCCACTGAATTCAACAACGCTATCGCTTCGACTGGATTTTGCGTAATCAGGGCTAATGCAACAATTGCTTATCCTGAATTTCTATACTTCACTGTTATATCTAAACCTTTCATAAAAAAAGTTTTGCCATTCCAACGTGGCGCAAATTATCCGGCTGTTTCCGATAAAGATATTTTTGGCATTAAAATCCCTCTCCCGCCCCTCCAAATCCAAAAACAAATCGTGGCCAAGCTTTCCGCGGTTCAGGATTATAAAAAACAGCTTCTTAGGCAAAAAGCGAAATTGAAGGAGTTGTTTGATAGCGCATTGCATAAATCAATGAATAATTAAAATTAACAAAAAATAATATGAAAAATATAAAACAACATTTAGTCGAAGAAATTGCAAAAGAAATTACCGCCAAAGAGCGAGAAATTCAGGAGTCTGATCAGGAGCTCGTGGTCTTAAGTGCAAAGCTCAAAGTCGAGAATAAGACACTTGGTATGCAGGACCTTAAAGAACATTTAAAGGAAGATTTCAAATATTCGGCTCAAGCTTTGGAGGGCATGGTCACACAGGAACAGCAGAGAAATGCCGAGCTCAAGAAAGACCTAGAAATGCTGAAGTATCGGAAAGCCGTCATCGAAAGCCAATTTTCAGATAACGAATTGGATCATTAAACTTATGAAAATCAACCCTTCGACCCAGCTCAGGCCAGGCAAATTCTTGAACGGCGGAAAGAGATTGACCCCATTAGAAAGCGTGGAGCTTCTAACGGGGCGCGGCAGGAGCTTAATATTCAAATTTTATGCAAATAGATAATCTGGAAACTATTTTAGCGCGTAGGAAGGAAATAGAGGATGAAATCGTGGATATGCTCAAGGAGACCGACCTGACTTCGCCAATGCTACGACGGGGCAAGGAGCAATTTACTTTGCAGGATGTTAAAGACGCTATTTTCCATGAGGAGGATAACGACGACATGATTTACCCCATTGGATATAAAGTTCACCCCGTTAGATATGCAATTATCTAACGGGGTTAATCCAACGGGGTGAAGTCGTGGCTATGTTCGACCCCAGTAGTAAAACGCAAAGCGTTCACTACGGGGCAGGTCGTGGGGGAGACGCTTCGGAATTGACCCCATTAGAGACAGCGAACTCTCTAACGGGGTTGAGCAATGTACTCGAGCTGGTTCACCCCGTTAGATAAAAAGTATGTACTATATTTATATTTTACAAAGTAAAAAAGACAAACAATTTTATGTTGGTTATACTGACGATTTGAGAAATAGGTTAAAATTACACAATTCGGGGAGGGTTGAATCTACGAAGAATCGTTTGCCTTTTGAGCTTGTTTATTACGAGGCGTGTATAAATCAGCAAGATGCCACGCACAGAGAAAAATATTTAAAAACATCTTGGGGCAAACGATTTATTAAGGCGAGATTGAAAAAATATCTAACGGGGTAAACCGATGCGTGGAATTACCCCAGTAGCAGAAACTTCGTTTCGCTACGGGGCATGCTTTCCGCATGAGGTACTTGGCGGCATTTCCCCGGCCGACCTGCCCGCCGAAGCCCCTGCCTGTGCCGTTGGTACGGCAGACAGGTCGGCGCAGGCGGGGAAGTTACTAGAACATCAATCGAAAAATAAAAAAAGTGCTAACATGTAATTATGAACGTAAATAATATTTATTCCGTCGCTAAAAACCCGCAAACGCGATCCTTCGCTAAAACCGTCACGTGGCGGGTATTGGCTACATTGATTACTGGAGTAATTATATATTTGTACACTGGCGAATTAGGCAAGGCGAGTGAGATTACTCTAACTGCGGCCGCGGTGCTGACCGTAGCCTACTATTTTCATGAAAGATTTTGGCTCTGGATCAGGGGCAAGTAGAACAAGAAATAATATAAATTTGAAAGAAGTGTTAAAATAAAATCGTCTATGAAAATCGGCATTATTTTACAATCCAACAATCCGGAACATATTTGGAACACGTTTCGTTTCGGCATCACTTCGCTTAAAGCCAGTCATGATGTAACTATATTTTTGATGAGCGAAGGAGCCGAGCTCGATACCATCGCCGACACGGAACACTTCGACATCTCAAAGAAGGTTGCGGAATATAAAGAGCTGAAAGGGATTATTCTTGCTTGCGGCACCTGTTTGGAAATTCGCGGTAAACAAGAGGCTGGGGTTTGCCCAATCTCTACCATGACGGATTTGCTCAAGATGGTTGAGGAGTCGGATAAAGTGCTTGTGTTCGGGTAAGAAGTTTTGTTAAGCAAATATGACTTGGTATATTTTGCTTAACATTGCTCGAGTTAAGCAAACCTGCCTGCCGGCAGGTCGTCCCACGCTCTCAAATTTCGTTTTACCCCATTAGAGAATACCACGCGGCTTGCCACGATGGTGCATTTCTTCCGTATGAACAAGCGGGGTTTGATGTCCCATGAGAGTTCTCTAACGGGGTTTACGGCTCGTCAGTGTCTCAATTGGTGCAAAGCTCTTGCCCTCGACACAAACCTGCCTGCAGGCAGGCAGGGCTCGCCACCCCAGTAGTAGAGCGAAGCTCACTACGGGGCAGGCAAGGGCAACCAGCTGGGAAATCAGGGGTTACAGGTTCTCATACTTGGCCAGTAATCCTTTCATCTGATCCAAAACCACGGTAGGATATTTGTACTCCTCCGCCCAGTCAAAAGTTCGAAAATCGTTGAGCAGGGCGAGCCATATAGGATAATGTACTAGCTTGAGCTAGTAGCGTAAAACGATAATAAAAAGACGCCCGGTTAAAACTCAGCCAGGCGTCAGGTTTTCAATCGACAAGTTTATGGTGATGCTCCCGTGAGCTCGTCCACCAACTCGTCCACAGAAAGAATGCGATCGACGCGCGCCGCATTTGCTCCTACGGTAAAAATGGGCAGATCTGCAGTGTTGTTGCAGTCCGCCGCACTCAGGAGCGCATTGCAGATGCAGAAGGCTTCATAGCCCTCAAGAGCAAGGCAGGTCATACGACCATCCTTGCCCTTGTGGAGCAGGTACTGCTTATCACAGCAAGGTGGCCGTCCGTGAGCAAGTGCCTGCACATACCCGGGTGAACTTCGGATGACCCGGAAAGGCATTCCCGATGGTGACCCGGGATTTACCGCAACCTCGATATCCTCCGCGCGTGAAGCGACAATGGCACGTTTGAAATCTTCTGACGCGCCACTCTCGTGCGTCGCCGCAAAACGGGTGCCAATCTGTACGCCATCGGCTCCGGCATTGATCCAATGCACGATGTCTTCGCGCGAGAAGATGCCGCCTGCCACAATGACCGGAAAGTTGCCGTTTCTCACAGCGACTTTCTTGACTGATCCGAAAAGGCTCTCAAGTTGGAATTCTGGCTTGAGAATATCTTCGGCCTTAAACCCTAGGTGTCCGCCCGCAAGCGGGCCTTCGAGAATCACGGCGTCTGGCATCCGTCCGTAACGACTCCAACGTCGACAGATAGTCTCCAATGTCCGACCGGAAGAAATAATTGGGACAAGCGCCGTAGGCGCATTTCCTACGATCTCCGGCAAAGTCATTGGCAAACCCGCACCTGCAATCACGATATCCACCCCGCCCTCAATTGCTCCTTCAATAGAAGGAATATAAGTCTTTTCAATCAAGACCATGCAATTGATGGCAATTGCACCACGCCCCATGGATAATCGCCGCGCTTCTTCGATTTCAAGCTTGGCGGCTTCACGATGGCCCACCGTGCGGCCAATGCGACGTTCCACAAACCTGTCTAGGGCAACGAAGGACACCGTTCCGACGCCGCCCCTTTGAGCGACTGCGCCAGCAAGGCACGCAAGCGAAACACCCGCGCCCATGCCTCCCTGGATAAGGATCACTGCGCGATCCAGACCGCGAACGAAAATGTTCGGCAATTGCACCATGTCCTTATCCCTCCTTTCTTTTAGGGTAACGTTTGTGCTCATGTAAATATATCACCGCTTAAAAATCTTGGAAAATACTCAAGGTCGTCACTGGAGATGGGCTGGGCAGGCAAGGTGATGCGGACAGGCTGTTCAACATTCGGAACAAAATCTGATATAATTTACTCGGAGTAGTGAGAATTGGTGTTCATCGGCTTTTGCCGATGACAAGGTTGCGCAATAAGTCCGCCATCCGCCTTTGTGCGGTGGATTTGCCCGATCCGCCAACTGGCGGAGGCGAAGGGTGCGGTTAAAAACAACAGTGGTTTACGGATACACCAAGAGTTCAGCCGAGCATAACGAGAGAATAATTGAGGGCTGAAAAGCGAAAAAGGTTTTCCTCTCGCTTGCTACTCCCACAAAGAACTTCCTAATACGGGAGTTTTTTGTTTCTAAACAATAGCGAGTAGCTCAGTGGTATAAAATCTGCTAGGTTCCCATTGTGAGAATTAAATGGTACAAAAGAATACTTACGGAGTATAAAATTCTTTATATCTATTCTCCAGTTGGTATATTTTTAATTGTATTTATTGCCACTATTCTTATCTATACGAGGTTTGACAAAGCACTATACAAAAGGTAACTTTATCCTCTCCACAGCGTTCTTATTTAAGAAGGGTGGTATAATAAACACCATGAAACAAGAGGAAAAAATCATTTTAAAATCTCTCCTCCCAGAAACCCTACAGGTAACGATTCATAAGGCTGAAGAGGGAGGTTATTGGGCAAAAACTGTAGAGATACCTTGCTCCTCGCAAGGAGAAACTCTACAGGAACTTTTTGATGTTCTTACGCAAGCGATATATGCCTACTACGAAGTGCCAGAAAAATTTATTTCTGAATTTGGCAGTTATCTTCCAGTAGATTCTCTTAGAGAGAGTGTGAATGAGCAAAAACCAGAAAAATATACTTTAGATGACATTCTACAGAAGCATCCAGAAAATATCCGCGAACTACAGAGAATTTAGTAATGGACTATCCAAAGTACGCAGATTGTTCCTTTGAAGATATCGAACAAGCATGTAAGAAGTTAGGGGGTTGTTTTGTTACAAAAGCGAGCAAGCACGTTATCAAAATAACTCACATTGCTACCCAAAAAGCGACTGTTATTCCAAGTACGAAGCCATTGAAACGTGGTCTCGTTTGGGATTTTGTAAGAACTTTTTTACAGGAAGTATGTAAATTTTCTGAAAAGCAAATCTTTGACGTTCTATGGTGTTAAGTTGGGTATATAAACATATAGAAAAATTTGGCAAAACATTAATATCTCGAGAATTGGGTAGCGAGGCTTTTAAGGCACTTCAGCCAATCTTGCGAGAACTTTCTAAAGATGAAGAGCTTGAAGTGGAATTTCGTTAAGAATGTTTTTATGCCGAGAGGTAATGCCAGATAAAATAACCAGCGATAAGCAAGCCGGCAAGAACCGTATGTATCAGTAAGCCTCGGATGGACTTAGTAGGGCTATCTGATTCCTTCATTTTATATAACGCCAGATATACTACGCAAAAAATAAGTATTGCAAAAACACTTTTACCGGTCCAATGATGGCGGGCAACGCTAACAAAAAAATTCTTTAGAGGCGCGTATATCTCGCTGGCTACTGCCGCCACTGCCACAAACCAGATAGTTGCCACCGCAGACCGAACCAACGCGGTTGTGTTTATTCTCATAATATTTTTTGTTCAAGCGCGCTCCGCGCGCCACTTGAGATTAGGTAGCCCATTCCGGCTATGAGGAAAGACAGTAGAAATATAAACGCGGCAAGAATCAAAACCGATCGCGCGAGATTTTTTTTATCCTCCACAAGAGCAGTTCCGTATTGTTTAAGGATTCCCCAGACGACGATGGCAAGAAAAGGAAGAAACATAAAAACATGCTCCTTTACCTCTGTTATGACGCTATGCGCCCACGGATATGGACCGGCCTTTATGAGCGCTTTCACCGCAACCTGATAATTAGTAAGGTAATAGTAACCACCGGTTATCCATGACAGAAAAAGAAGAATCACGCCAAAACAAGCGACTTTGGTTGCGCGGCGAACTCGACCATCCGTTGGATTTATGAGTTCTATCACCACCCAGAGAAAAGCCAGAGCACCCAGCTCTCCAAAACCGGCATGTAAACCTATTAAAAAATGCATACACCAATATAATATGATACTTTGGACGATTGTTCAATGCCGCAGAAAAGCGTATACTAAGACCATGAAGGGTTGCGTGATTAACATTACAAAAGCTTCCCGAACTCAAAAAATATGAATTTACCAACCGCACTGCAACTTGTAAATCTAAGCGGCAAGACGGCAATCGTGACCGGTGGCGCCATGGGCATTGGTTTTGGTATTGCCTACCGTCTAGCTGAAGCTGGCGCGAATGTGGTTATTGCCGATCTGAACGAAGAAGTCGGCGCTAAAGCCGCCAAAGAATTGAGTGACAACGGATGGAAAGCAGTATTTGTAAAAACCGATGTTTCTGATGAAAAACAAGTTACGGATGCAACCAAATTTGCGGTGAGTACCTATGGAGGCGTTGATATTCTCGTTAACAATGCCGGTATCTATCCAATCATTCCCGTCATGCGGATGACGCCAGCTGATTTCGAAAAAATTCTAGCCGTCAATCTCAAGAGTGTTTTTCTTTTCACGAAATCAGTGGCGGAAGAGATGATTAAGCAGGGGCGAGGCGGCAAAATAATAAACATCACATCGGTTGACGCTCTACACCCATCGTCCGTCGGTCTCGCCGTCTATGACGCCTCAAAGCATGGTCTCTGGGGCTTTACGAAAAACACCGCGCTTGAACTTGCGCCGCATAACATTCAGGTGAACGCCATCGCTCCGGGCGGGATTGCCACGCCGGGGACTGGAGCTGGTAAACCCGCATCCCCAGGCCTAGAAGCGATTCTCAAAAAATTCATGGAAAAAATTCCGATGAAGCGTATGGGTGAGCCCGATGATATCGGCAAAGTTGCCCTATTTCTCGCCTCCGATCTTTCAAGCTATATGACTGGCTCGCAAGTAGTTGTCGATGGCGGCGTACTGCTCTCGTAGGCGATGCAGGTAAGCTTTTAGGCATCGAGCTTCTTGATCACGTCATTGTAGGTAAAGTAGGATATATAAGTCTTAAACGAAGAGGGGATCCTTATAGTTATCCCCCATGTTGCTTGACTAGCGTACGCATGTACGCTATT
>JAGVPS010000068.1 GCA_020052135.1 Minisyncoccota bacterium | reverse complement strand
CATATAAAATTTGTGCCATACGTATGGACAGAAACACTACAATTTCCATCTCTGAGGGACGAAAGCGCATATTTGAAATTGCCGAGGAGGTACAAAAACCAGGCAAGCAATATACGCTGACTGAAAACGGCCGGCCAAAAATGGCTGTTATGTCTGTCGAAGAACGAGATTCAATGCTTGAGACCCTTGAAGTTATGCGTATTTTCCCTCACTTGGATAAAACAATTATCCAGGTAAAAAAAGATATACAAACTGGTAACTACAAAAACTATACAACGCTTGAGCAATTAGAAAAAAAATATGGAATTGTAGCTGATAAAGGCAAAAAGCATTATGGCGTACGCACTCGTCCTTCACGGAAACGCAGAAAAAGCAGTTAGACTCTTAAGAGAATTAGATCGTCTTCGCATTTTTAAAGCTTTGCGGGTTTTAACCGTTGATCCTTTCATTGGCAAGAAGTTAAGCGGTAAGCACGCGGAGCAGTATTCGTATCGGGTGGGTTCATATCGCATCATCTATGAAATAGAGAAAAAACGCCTCGTTATTATAGTAATTGATGTCGGGCAACGGGGAGGAGTGTATTAGTGGGGTACTAGATGACTTTAATTGAGCCTAAATGATCCTATCCAAGGCAGAATAAGAATTGCATGTCTCAAAACACCCACAACATTTTCAAGCAATACCGCGCGTATATAAGAGATAATCCGGAGCTGGCAATGGGGATTGGATGATAAGGATAAAAGGCAATAATCAGAACGGGAACGAGGTATCTATGACAAAACAACTTTATAAAACCGCGTTCGGCTGGGGATTTATACTCTGGCTCATCGGCTATGCGCTCGGTGTGATGCTTTTCTCAGTCGTGCCTATTTTGGTGATTGGCTGGATTATCATGCCCATCGGGATACTCATTACGCTGTGGGTATTATTGAAGAAGGTCACCATAGATTCGTTTCAGAGCTACGTCTTGCTTGCTGTCGTTTGGACGCTCATCGCAATTGTTCTTGATTATTTTTTCCTCGTTAAAGCGTTCGAGCCGGCAGACGGATACTACAAACTGGATGTATATCTCTATTATGCTTTGACTTTTGTTCTTCCACTTGTTGTCGGCTGGTATAAAAAGAAAACTGAAAAGGATGGCGAGCTTGGTATGTAAATCTGTTATTGCTGGTTGATAGATTCCCCGGTTGTTCATGATGTAATTTTTTGTACAAGCAATCTACGTACTACATACGTGTATACCGCGGCAATAGCGGCGCTCACGCCGTAGAAAATCCACAAAATGCGCAACGGACTCGTTTGCAAATCACTACCAAGCCCTAGCGAATGAAAAAAGATCAGGAAAAATCCGATCGTGCTTATGATTTTTATCGTTTCCCAGTGCCGTATGAAAAATTGGCGCTTCTTAAATATTTTTCCCAGGTCGTAGGTAATGAGAAGTAACCACCCCGCGATAGCGAGCCAAATGAGCTTTGAAGCCGAAAAAGACCACAAGAATCCTAAGTTGCGAAAGCCGATAGCGATGAAAAATAAAAGGGGATGCAAAATAAGTGAAAGAAGTACGATATACGAGGACCAGTGAACGAACTTTTCAAAATCGAAATATTTCTCGAGCGGTGATTTAAGTGCGCCACCAACCACATGGAGCCACATCGTGGAGAACGCGATGAGTCCGAATACAGGGAAAATTTCAGCAGGGGAGGGTGTATTAAGCGATCCCTGTGTGCCGCTGTACCACACAAATACCGGATACAAAACCGCAACGCACGCAAGAAACATAAGACCACACTGCATTAAGGTCCTTTTCATGTTTCTAGTTTAACTGAATAACTGTATCGCTGCTATGCAGTGATGTACGAACGGGGAGCTTTTCTAAACAAGAACTTTCCTTTGTGTATACATAGATGCTAGTGCATCTTGTTATACTGAGAAAAACCAATGGCAATAACAATTAAAGGAAGAAGAGCAAATATATTCCACGTACCTATGGTCAAGAGGATAACTTGATTAATGACAAAAAAGATCGTGTATGCAACAACACTCCATTTCCTCATCATCCAAAGCCCAACCATACAGATAAGTCCTAGCACGGAGGCTAGAGAAAGATATAGTGTATGCCAACCTCCGATAGAAAAAATAAGAGGGATACTAGCAAGCCCACCTAAAACACTTATGATACAAATTGCCGTGATAATTCCTGGGCGTGTGGTTTCCATATGAGAGATTTATTCGCCTATCAATACCCAGTGCGTTGAGAGCTGGGAATTTCATTATTTAGTGGATAATTCGACGCAGGTAGGACAGAACATGGGAACGTGCAACGTTCCTGTAAGGGGATTACCTATTAAACGGGCGTATAATCCCCTAATGCGTACCATAACCGGAATGCGCTCATCTGGTGATATTACCCCGAAAACTCCTATGATGCCTTGTTCGGTCTCGAATACAGGAATGAAAATATCAGGCATGGCATACTTAAGAGCTTTCTTCGGAGGAGTTTTTAGAATGTCGGTGGCGGCAACGTAGGTCAATCGCCCGACAATTTCGACCGGCTCTCCGCTGATATCTTTTTCCGCAGCAATTGCTTCGGTTGGGCTAAAGCTTCCCACCACACAGCCCATAACAGCTTCTTGTATGGGAACGCCAGCAATGGATTTGCCGGTATCTACCATTTGAATGTAGGGCTCGGGACACGCTGCCAAATTGCTATCCGAAGTTTCTGATTGATTCATTACCGTATTAGCTTCTTCCTGATTCTGACTCGAAGGAGTCGGTGCTTTCTTCGTCTGTGACGCTATTAGAATGCCGCTCCCAAGCGCGAGTATTATTAAAACAGTAATGGATATTGCGGTAACTGCCGCTGATCCTCGTTGTTGCATAGTAAAAGTATGGCGTAAAGATGCTCAGAAAACAATTTTGTTATCAACATATACCCCTCATTCACCTCACACCCAACGCATGACTTGTCGATTAACTCAATGAAGCGTATATTAGAAAGCATATGAAATACGTGCACGTGTTTCTCCTTGTAGGCTTCATCGCCATCTCTGTGTTTGGCATTTTTAGCATGAGCGATGTCGGACATGATCACGCGGACACATGCATCGCGGCTACGGCACAGGGCGCGGATTGCCCGAAGGAAAGTAATCCACTGAGTTATCTCGCGTTTCATCTGGATGGGTTCAAGAGTCTTTCCTCCATCACCGTAGGAGAGAATACTTTAGTATTGCTCATTACGCTGGTCTTCTTCATTGCGGGCGTGGGCGCGGCTCTTGAGCGAAGTAATCTTGTTGCTCCGCCGCTCGATCGCGCGTATGCGCTCCGCAAAAACTGGCAACTTTTTAATGTATCTTCAAAGCGGGCAATTACCCGTTGGTTAGCATTGCACGAAAATAGTCCTGCGTTCTCATAGGACGTCGATGTAAAACCGTTTTTAAAAAACGGACTTTATGTCGCGCGTCCGCATATCCCTTATCGAACAGGGATTTTTTGTTATTGTAAACTCATCTAAACCAATCATTATGAAATCACTAAACAATAAAATATTTATCGGCGTGGCGGTGATTGTTGTCGGCGGATTAATTTTATTCACCGGTGGCAAAGAACCATTAGAAACAAAAGGCACAGTCGATTCAGAAATAAACGAAAAAATTTATTTTAAAGAGGCGGTGGGCAAAAAAGCTCCCGATTTTGAACTTGAAAGCATTGATGGGAAAACGGTTACATTACGCGATTATCTCGGTAAAAACATCGTTCTTTTCTTTAACGAGGGGTCAATGTGCTATCCGGCCTGCTGGGACCAAATAGCGGGACTTGGCAACGATTCGAGGTTTGACACCGAAAGTATAGCGGCTTTTTCGATTGTAACCGATCCCAAAAGCCAGTGGCTTGATATCGTCAGTAAATCAACTAATTTAGCAAAGTCAAAAATAATTTTTGACACCTCGCGTTCCGTATCTAAAGCGTATGATGTGTTGTACCTTGATTCGCCTATGCACCCCGGCGTCTTTCCCGGCCACACCTATTTTATTATTGATACAGAAGGGATAATCAGATTTACACTGGACGACCCGAACATGGCTATAGCCAATGACAAATTAATTACAGAAATAGAGAAGCTTAAATAACCATGGAGACATTAATTATCGCGTCACTTGTTACGGCATTCGTCGCCGGAATAGCGGCGCTGTTCGCGCCCTGTTGCATTACCGTCTTACTGCCGTCATATCTTGGCTCCATTTTCAGAGAAAAACGAACGGTCCTTCTGATGACTTTTGTATTTTTCTTAGGCCTGTTGACGGTGTTTCTACCGCTTGGACTGGGAGCGGCCGGACTAGGAAAGCTGTTCAGTACATACCACGATCCAATATTCATTATTGGCGGAATATTTCTCTTGCTTCTTGGCGCGTCAATATTACTGGGCCGGCATTTCTCGATGCCCTTTTCTGTTCATCCAAAATTAAAAGTTACCAATGCCGGCTCTGTTTTTACGTTGGGCATTTTTTCAGGATTTGCGACTCTGTGTTGCGCTCCGGTTCTGGCTGGAGTTATCGCTTTATCGGTATTGCCCAATTCCATTTTTTGGGGAGGGCTTTATTCTCTCGCGTATGTTTTTGGAATGGTCGCTCCGCTTTTTCTGATCGCATACCTCTTGGATAAAAACAACTTTGCCAAAAAACTCATGGCATCAAACAAGAGCTTGTCTTACTCAATCGGCGGTAGGCACATCAATCTTGCGATAGCCGATGTGATATCGGGCGCGACTTTTGTTTTGATGGGCATCTTCATCTTATACCTCGCACAGACAAACCAATTAGCGATGGGCGGAGGAGCATTCCAAACAAAAATAAATATTTATCTTAATCAGCTTGTTCAGATAATAAGCGGCTGGCTAAAATAACAACCTAAAAAAATGAAGGGTTGGCGTCAGTAATTAAAAAGTAAATTCAATAAACTATGGAAAACGAAATTCAAAACCAAAAACCTGAAGATTCTCCAGCGGTTCAGCCAGTTAAGAAAGATCACACGCTTTCGGTGAGTATCTTTATTTCCGCGTTGATTCTCGCCGGAACGTGGATATACACCGCGGGACTCGAAGCCACAAATCAGCGAACACCCACTATCTCGGAGAACTCCGAGAAAACCAAAGGGTCTGAACTGGAAGAAAAAGTCTTGCCGTCCGAAGGAGTACTGTTGCCGGTTGTATGGGGCGATCTTGGCGCAAAGCTTGTCAGCGCAGGGGCGATTGACGCAGACCGGTTTAAGGCGATATATGAAAAGCAAGGCACATTCACTGATGAGTATAAAAATCTGCTCCTAGGACAAAACGAATCCAAACTCAAAATAACACAAGATAACGCCGGCTATGTACTGAATCTATTTTGGGCATTAGGTCTTGCCAGTAAAAACCCTATCTTGGATTCCGGCGAGATGAAAGACCCTCGGTATGGCGGAGCGCAAAACTTTGCCTCAACTGCGGGCTGGACGATGGCGGAAGGAAATCCGATGGATCACTACAGCCGTCACCAGTTCTTCGCGCTTACGCAGGAACAGCAGGCATTAGTAGATAAAGTGTCGCAGGGCATATACCGACCATGTTGCGGCAATTCGACGCATTTTCCTGACTGCAATCACGGCATGGCGATGTTGGGACTTCTCGAACTCATGGCGTCCCAAGGCGTGAGCGAAGAGGATATGTGGAAAGCGGCTCTAGTTGTTAATTCCTATTGGTTTCCCGATACCTACCTTACCATAGCAACCTACATGAAAAATAAAGGGATTGACTGGAAAGACGTGGACCCTCAAGAAATGTTGGGTGTGAACTATTCAAGCGCGCAGGGGTACGCGAAGATTGCCGCAAAGGTTACAGAGCCGCGTGAACAGCGCGGAGGGAACGGGTGCGGTGTCGACACTGGGGAGACGGTTGCGCCTCAGCGGCAACAGAGCGGGTGCGGCATATAGATTGTCCACAGCGCGTGTGTTGACAAATAGGGTATAGGGGTATACCCTATTAAGAGGTCGAAACGGGTATTACTAATTACCCCAAAACCTATGGTAGATCAAAAGTTAAAAAAGAGAGCAATTCATCGGGCAAAGATTATCCGTGGTCAGCTCGACGGCCTTGTTAAGGCTATTCAAGAAGAGGTGTACTGTCCCGATCTTTTGGAGCAGTCTCTCTCAATTCAAAGGTCGCTCAAAAGTCTTGACAGCTTTCTCTTGGAGAACCATCTTCGAACCCACGTAAAGCACCAGATGCAAAGCAAGGGGAGCGACGAGAAAGCAATAAAAGAATTGATCAGGGTTTATACCTTATCAAATAAATAAAAAGTTATGAATAATCTCTACTATTATGGACATATGTTCAACTGGGGATTTGGGGGCGGTCTGATGATGGTACTCTTTTGGGTTTTCGTCATTGTACTCATCGTTTGGCTAGTAAAAGGATTGAGGGATGAAAATCACTCCGGGACACGCCACTCTAAATCACCTCTTGATATCCTCAAAGAACGATATGCAAAAGGCGAGATTGATAAAAAAGAGTTTGAGGAAAAGAAGGGGGATTTAAGCTAGTACTACATGAAAATTGGCATTATCTTACAATCAAATAAACAAGAGCATATCTGGAACACATTTCGTTTTGGAATTACTTCGCTCAAGGCAGGTCATCAAGCAGAAATCTTTTTGATGAGCGAAGGAACAGAACTCGAAACCATATTGGATACTAAAGATTTCGATATCTCCAAAAAGGTTGACGAGTATAAAAAAATGAAAGGAGTGGTGCGGGCTTGCGGCACCTGCTTAGAGATTCGCGGACAGAAAGGAAGCAAGGTTTGCCCAGTTTCTACCATGACGGATTTGCTGAAAATGGTTGAGGAGAGCGATAAGGTACTGGTGTTTGGGTAGCTTTATTTATTAATTCAAAAATATATGGAACAACTATCACTCAAATCGTACGGCTGGAAATGCGTGCTGGGCGCAGAGGTTGCTTATGTCCTTTGCATTATCGGCGGACTCCTTCCGTTCCGAAGCACGAAAGGCATAGAGTTGCATCATGCGCTCTTCGAGACACTGCCGGGATTCACGTGGCTTAGTGTCGGGAGCTTCCTCTTGGGCGCTGTCTATATGTTCGTATTTGCCTGGATATTTGCTTGGTACTACGTCTGGATGCATAACTCCAGCTTGATAAAAAAATAAACAAAATGATGGACAATCATGATAATAAGAACAGCGGGCACAAAGGAATGATGTGGATGATGATTCCGTGCCTACTCCTATTGGGTATTCTATTCATTGGTGGGGGTAAGTTATCTTCGGGTGGATACCTCTGGCCGGTTCTTATTATTGGTGTGTTTGTAGTCGCGCATGTCTGGATTATGCGTAAGGGTCATAGTGGGCACGGTGATGCTCATACGGAAGGCAAGACTAATGACGCTTTGGCACAAGAACTAAAAACAAAAGATGGCAATGACAAACATAAGAGTGGCGGATGTTGTCATTAAAAATCTTATATGGAAAATTCCTACGGTCTCTGGTGGCTTGTCATTATTAATTCGCTGATATTCATTATCTTTGCATTCAGCTTCACTAAGCCGAAAACCTCGCGGGATTGGCGATCATTCGGCGCATTTTCAGCGTTTATCATTGCGCTCTTTGCGGAAATGTACGGCTTTCCGCTGACTATCTATATCCTCTCAGGCTGGCTTGCAGACAAAATTCCCGGCATTAATCTGTCTACTCACAATTCTGGCCATCTTTTTGAAGACTTTTTTGGCTGGGGCGGCGATCCGCATTTTGGACCGTTTCATATTGCAAGTTATATTCTGATAATTTATGGGTTCTCGCTTCTCGCCAACGCTTGGAAAGTGCTGTATAAGGCACAAAAGGATCACGCTCTTGCAGTCATCGGCCCCTATGCTCGCATCCGTCATCCCCAATACATTGGTTTCATGTTGATTATGTTTGGTTTTTTCTTGCAATGGCCGACGCTTCTCACGCTCATCATGTTCCCAATTCTAGTGTGGATGTACACACGACTTGGGAAGAGTGAAGAAAAAGAAGCTCAAAAAGAGTTTGGGGCTCTATGGGATGAATATGCGAAGAAAACTCCGGCTTTTATTCCTCGACGGAAAAAGATGTTAGCTAATACTTACACTATATGATCAACATCAAATCAATTTTTAAATTTTGGAAAGACAGAGACGGCAAGGAACCAATACGCGTGTCCAAAGATCCCGTGTGCGGAATGAAGTCTACCGAAGGCATTGATTTTGTCCACGAAGACGTCACGTATTCGTTCTGTTCCGATCATTGCAGAGGACAGTTTGAAAAAGATCCCAGAGCTTATATCGCAAAATAATTATGATGAGCAACATCGCAAAATCAATTTTGTACGGAATATTAGCAAGCGCGATTTTGCTCGGAGTTTATTTTGCGGTGCTCACCGTAGTCTCAGGATGGAGCTTTGCGCAAAGCCAGTTCGCGAGCTATTGGTATTTTATTATCAGTTTGGTGGTGGGTTTTGGAATTCAGATTGCTTTGTACCAGTACATTAAAAGTCTGGTGCATAGCGGACGAGGCATGGGTACAGTGGTCGGCGTATCGGGCACTACTTCCACTGCGGCCATGATCTCCTGCTGTGCTCATTATTTAGTGAACTTGGTGCCCATTCTCGGGGTTACCGGGCTTGTCACATTTATCGCGCAATACCAAGTAAGTCTATTTTGGGTCGGTATCCTCTCTAACATTATTGGTATTATATATATGGCACATAGAATTATTAAATTTTCAACCCAAGGCGGATCCGCCTATGGCGGAAAAAAACATTTATGAAAATAACTATGGTATTAATTTTAGCCTTAGGCATTCTTGCCGGCACGGTTGGATTTTTGACTTTGAAGATCACAACCTTTGCAGAATGCGAGAGGGCCGGCTGGCTTGTACGCGGCATGAGAGTTTATGACAACATAGGCGGTTCTGCCGAAAAAGAATGTTTCTTGTGGACCGGTAAAAGCTTTATTCAACAAGAAGCCTTGAATACCGCGCAAAAATGGGAATCAAAAATTGATGAACAGTCGGCAGTTACCATTACCGTCACTCCGATTGATATTTCGCCGGAATCAAAAGAATGGAAATTCAATGTGGTTATGAGCACTCATTCGGTTGAACTGGATCAGGACATGACAGACTCCTCTGTTCTCATTGACGACCAAGGAAAGGAACATGAACCGCTTACGTGGGAGGGACTGGGGCCGGGCGGGCATCACCGCGAAGGCACATTGACTTTCAATGTAATAGAACCATTGCCAAAATATGTCGAACTGAAAATCAAAAATATTGGAGGCGCTGTCGAACGTTCATTTAGATGGAGCCTATAGTATAATAATGAACAAACAAGCGAAAAAAATACTTATCGCGGGAGGTGGTTTTGGAGGAATATCCGCGGCTCTTGCGCTCGAGAAAGAAAAAAGCCTTGATGCGGAAATTATGCTTGTTTCAGACAAGCCACATTTTGAATATAAGCCAGCGCTCTATCGCGTGGTGACGGGGCGGTCACCCCTTGAAGTGTGTATACCAATTAGCGAGATAATTGAGAAAAAAAATATTTTGTTCACCGTTGACTCGATTAAAAGCGTCGATCCTCTTAAAAAAATCGCAATGGGCGCGTCTGGCATCGACTATCCATTTGATTATTTGGTTCTTGCACTAGGTTCAGAAAATACCTATTTTGACATCCCAGGGCTTGAAGAGTTTTCTTTCGGTTTTAAATCCATCTCAGAGGCGATGCGCTTAAAAATGCATCTGCATGATCTTTTTGTCGAATGTAAAAATCTAAAAGGCAATATTGACGAAAAAGTATGCCTTCTGCAGATTGTGATTGTCGGCGCCGGGCCAAGCGGAGTAGAACTTGCCGGAGAACTCGCGGTATTCATGAAGCGATTAGCTCAAGAATACAACGTTGATCAATCATTAATCTCCATTGATCTTATCGAGGCGGCGCCGCGCATACTGCCCGTTCTCCCAGAGCATGTGGCGAAAAGAGTCTCCCGCAGACTGCGGCATATTGGGGTCAATATTTTTACGAACAGAGCGATGACCAAAGAAAAAATTGAGCAAATTAGCGTTCGTGGAATGACCATGAAAACCGAAACTGTCGTCTGGATGGCGGGCGTGAAGCCGTACCACGTATATAAAAATATCGGTGGTTTTTCATTTGATGAAAAAGGAAGAGTAATTATTGATGAATTTCTACGCGCAAAAGGATTTAAAGATATTTTTATTGTTGGGGACGGCGCCTCTACGCTACATTCTGGAATGGCTCAAACTGCTATTCATGACGGACGGGCGGCCGCGGAAAATATTTCTCGCTTAATGATGAATACATCCTTAGAAACATACCGGCAGAAAAAAGTATACTATGCGTTGCCGGTCGGTCCGGGATGGGCGGCTACATCTCTCGGCTTTATCACGTTCTAT
>JAGVPS010000017.1 GCA_020052135.1 Minisyncoccota bacterium | reverse complement strand
CATGGAGGACACCTCCTGAAGATATTATCGGAACAACTGGGGTGGGTATCTTATGACTGCGGTATTCTGCTACTTCTTAAACTGCGGATAACATTTATATCGCCAAACTGCGGATGGACCTTTCCCGAACTGCCGACGAGCGCGAGCAGGGGAAAATCCTTGCCAAACTGGAACAGCATGAAAACGTTGATATGGCGGTTATGGTGAGTTTGGGTGACAACCAAAACGAAATTGCCGATATGGAACAGTATGAAATTGATGTTCGGCCAATCAGGGAGCGGATAATCAGGGGGAACCTGGAAGAGGAATATAAAAAGGCCGACAGCAACCTGCGTATTATCTTTGTCTGTGCCATGTGGATGACCGGCTTTGATGTGCCAAATCTTTCCACGCTTTACCTAGACAAACCGCTTAAAAATCATACCTTAATGCAGACGATTGCTCGCGCCAACCGCGTGGCGGATGAAGGCAAAAAAAATGGTTTGATCGTGGACTATATTGGTGTATTCAAAAACATTGAGCGCGCTTTGGCTTTATATGCGGCGAACGGCGCCGATGAGGACGAGATCATTCGGAGCAAAGACGAATTGCTTGCCGGCTTGAAAAAAGCGTTACGCAGTGCCAGGGATTTTATGTGTGAAGAGCACATCGAGCTTAATCCTTTATTGACGGCACCAAGTGAACAGAAATTACTGATTCTGGAAAAATATGTTAATAAAATTCTTGGTGATCAGGAAAAGAAGAAAAAATTCATTAATCTTGCCAGCGACTTGCAAAGCGCTTATCGATCCGTTTTGCCCGATCCCAACGCGGAAGATTTTTGTAGAGAAGTGACGGTGATTCGTGTTCTGGCGTCCCGGATCCGTGATGTGGGGGCGAGAAGCGTGGATGTTTCTCAGGTAAAAAAAGACCTGGAAGATTTGCTGGATAAGTCTATCCAGGCCGGCGAATATGTCATTTCACAGCATAAAAAAATAAAAGACCTAAGTTTGCTTGACGCAGAGGCCCTTCGGGCGTTTTTTGCCGGATTGGAAAACAAGAATACGCAGGTAGCCAGTATGTGTGCCGAAATAGAGGATAAGATAGCGGAGATGGTCAGATGGAATAAAAAACGCGCCCGATTTATGGAGCGGCTCGTTTCTCTATTGCAGGAATATAATAGTGGGGCGCATGACATTGATCAACTCTTTGATGAGCTTGTGGCATTGGCAAAGGATTTAAGTGTTGAAGAACAACGCGCTGTTAAAGAAAACATGAGCGAGGAAGAATTGGCGATCTTTGACCTGCTTTTAAAAGAAAAACTAAATCCGGAAGAAGTCGCTTGCATAAAAGGCGCGACACATGAGCTGCTTGCAAAATTTAAGCCGCTTTTAGTCCCGCATTGGAGAGATTTTGAAACCAATCGAGCAGGCGTAAAAACAACTATTTCCGATCTGCTGTACGCCAAATTGCCGGAACCGACCTATACAGAACACGATTGCAAAGTAAAAGGGATAGAGGTCTACAACTATGTCTACGAGCATTATAGAGATGAAAAAAGTTTTGCTTATGCTTGAATTTAGCATCCACAATTTTGCCAACGGCCCAAAAATCCCCTTGAAAACTTTTTAACCCTTGGTATACTAATGTATACCAAATCAAAGGAGGCGGGTGCGATGGGAGAAACACATATTGCTATCTTTAAAGGGAAAGCGGTTCGCAAAACGATCCATAATAATGAGTGGTGGTTCTGTATTACTGATGCAATTGAGATTTTGATTGATTCGGCTGATCCTCAAGGATATCTAAAAGATATGCGTCGTAGAGACGAAGAACTTGCAAAAGGGTGGGGGCAAATTGCCACCCCCCTTGAAATTGCTACCAAAGGAGGCATTCAAAAACTCAATTGTGCTAACACCGAAGGTCTCTTCCGTATCATTCAATCCATTCCTTCCCCCAAAGCTGAACCGTTTAATGAAATTGCCCGCAATAAAGATGCTCGAGGCTTTCATGCCAATAAAAAAGTTGCCCGCGACGGCGGTCAGGTTGCCGGTAAAGCGCGGAAAGATTTGGAGAAACGAAGTGGGAAAAAAGCGGTGTCCAGGGAGAACTATTTAAAGCTTAATCGCGGACAAGATGAATTACATCAGATTGAAGGGGAGTAACCACCCAACTAGTTCGCGAGGATGTAATGCTAAAATAAGGCCGGTGATATTATGAAGAAGAAAGACGATAAAAAAGAAAACGGATTGATCCCGGCCCCAACCTTATTTTTTCCTTGTTATTCCGCATAAATAGTCCTATAATCCAAGCAAGATCTTCCAACAATGGGATCGGAGGGGGTGAAAAAATGAAAATCGTAAATCAAATTGCGCTTGTTTTAGTAATTATTGGGGCTTTGAATTGGGGACTGGTTGGATTATTTAATGTTGATCTTGTGGCCGCACTTTTTGGCACAATGTCAGTCCTATCCCGCACCATCTACGTATTAGTTGGCCTTTCAGCAATTCTAGCTACCGTAAATTGCTTTAAAAGTGGTGCTGGTTGCTGTAAGTAATTGAATCAGTGTAAGTCTTTTAGCGCGGTTATTTTTTTAGCCGCGCTATTTTATGGGGAGATTTTTAATGAAAATATTAACAAAAATAAAACAAAAGATTATTGAGCTTATTCCTCCGGCGACATATTTTTTCATAATCTTCAGCTTCCTTTGGGCGACACGGCAGATCTCAATGCGTGATTATACCTTTTCCTGGGAAGAATTAGGGATCGTGATAGCCGGAGCTTTACTTTCCGGCAAAGTAGTCTTGATCGCCGATAGATTGCCGTTTATGAATATCTTCAACAGCCGTCCGCTTATATATAATACAGCGTGGAAAAGCTTCATTTATTTTTTGACTTCGATACTTCTTCATTATCTGAATACCATCCGGCATCCTGCAAATGAAACCGTATGGATCCATTTTTGGCTGGTACAGGCGTGGTTTGCGCTGTTATTCCTTATCTATTGCGGCTTGCGGGAGATAACCCGTGTTATCGTGTAAAATCCGCTCCATTCGAGCCACCTGTTCCGATTGATTCGAGCCACCCATTCCGGAGCATTCGAGCCGGCTAATCCGGTCGAAACGAGCCGGCTT
>JAGVPS010000114.1 GCA_020052135.1 Minisyncoccota bacterium | reverse complement strand
GACCTGTTTATACGGAATCTTCTCCGCAAAACGCATACAAATTTCACGCGTATCATGATCAATATCGATGTGCGCGGACGATTCTTCAAGCTCAATAAACGCATCGGTTACCATGTCGCCGACTGCAATAAAATCGTACATATGCTTAATACTAGAATGAAAATATCAAAATGCAAAATGACAATGTAAATTTAGAAATGTTTGCAAAGCAAACTACTTCAATTTTGCACTTTGATTTTTACACTTTTTATTAGTCCTAGAGGGGTCGCGTGCGAACTTCAAGCGATTTCCATCGCGGAGAATTTTCGAATTTTTTACTCGTGAGGAGCCCCGTTTTCCCTCCCATCTGCTCAATCTTCGCCGTAGCGTTTGCGGTTGCCAACCGAATCGCGTACTTTACATTGTCCTCATCGCAGAGGCCCAAGCGACATTCCTCATTTCGGTGAATAAGTCCCGCCACAAAGCCAGACGCAAACGCGTCACCCGCTCCGGTACGGTCCACTACTCCCTTATCTTTAAAAACTCCGGCCTCATAAAACGTAAACCCGTCCGAAACCATAGCCCCCTTCGCTCCCTCGGTCATGACCGCAATCCCGGGCACAAGCCCGTGCAATTTCACGAATGTTTTTCGCGGCTGTTCGTAGGGCACGCCCGTGAGCACTGATGCCTCCTCTCGATTTACAATGACCGCGTTCACCCGCTCGAAGAGAACGCCTAGTTTCTTTTTCCCAAACGCAATCGTGTGTTTCGAAGGATTCATCGCAATCCGTACCTTTGCTTTGCGTAAACGCTTTACCAAACCCTCAAGCGTCTGAAGGTCTATGGTTCCGGTTGCAAGATATGCCCACCGCGCGCGCAGTTTTCCAAAGGGAATATCCCGAAGGCGGAGATTATCTTCGGGGTTTCGGTACATGAGAATTGCCCGTTCTCCTTCTTTCCCTAAGAGAAGCACTGAATACGCAGTGTGCGATCCTTTCCTAACTACGGGCAGTACCGAAATTTTTTCCTTTTTTAGTTCCCGGAGTACTTCCCCGCCATGGCCGTCATCTCCCACGGCAATAAGCGCTCCCGTATGAAGCCCCTGCCGCGCAAATGTTGCCGCCGCGTTTACCGCGCCGCCACCGGTCGTAAAAAAAATATCCGCTACCTCCATTTTTGAGCCCAATGCGAAGCAGGTGGCCTCCCCTGCGGGAAATCCCATTTTTCCAAGATGCTTCTTGTCATTGACTACTTTAAAGGGCGGGTTTATGAGATAGACGTCGCGTGTCCCCGTGCCAATGGAAATAACGTCAAACATATGGTTTTAGTGTAGCATTTCCAAGACTTTTTTGCAAAAAAAGAGCCCTCATCGTTTTTCACGACGAGGGCATACGCTGATCAATCTCGACTCTCAGTGCTTTGAGCGATGTTCGTTCTTCGCCGCACCATGCCTTCACTTTTTCCGCGAGGCCCTGTATCTCGTGTAACAAACTTGCCTCGATTTGGTCGACGTACTTCAGTCGTTCATTTATACGTTGCACCAAAGAGTATTGAATCTCGTCATGGGTTTTGGGGGTGGCAGGAGAGACTGAGGATGGGGCCTCTTTCGCGGCTTCGTGCCTTGTTCTGTTGCTTGATACAGCAACCGGAGCTCCTGCTAAAGCCCCATCCGAACGAGCAACCGGTGCTCGTCGCTTTTTTCGCTCTATCACATAGAGCGTCGCAAGAGAATCGGCGCGAGCAGTACTGAGGCCAAGCGCGCGAGCTCTCTCACACAGACGCCTGCCCTCATCAGCGGGACGCACGCCATCACCGAAGTTCCCTTCTGCACGAACAAGCGCCGAAAGCGTAGGGTATCTCAATTCTTCCTGCGGCGTAGTACTACCCATAGCTTCCCTAGGCACTACCGACTCGTGACGAGCTCGCACATTGCGATAAGTACACTCGAGGCTATTTGTATTGGTCCGCCCAAAACCAGCTGCTCGTGCAAGCGGTAGAAGCCTGCGGGCTTCAGAGGCAACAACGACCCCGGGACCAAACTGCGCTGTGGCTCTTACCCACTTCGTAAGAGCACCTCGTCTGTTCGGATCGAAAGTTTCATGAGAAAAACCATCCGAATGCCTCGCCTCCGCTTCCTGTGCCGTGGGAGATGTCGCAGAAACCGGCGCCACAACAGACCCTGGCCGAGGCGATGGAGACACTCTTGCATCTGGCACAGGATCTCTTCGGGGAATATGCACGTGAAGTTGCTCCAGTTCTTTAGCAAACCCGAAGAAGAACTTCACTCCCCGTTCGCGTGAACGTTGCGAGCAGATTGAGATACGCGCCCGGTCGCCCGCACCGAGCGAATCCGGGACACAAACGATCTGGAAACGATAGGGAGTTCCATTAAGATCATTCAGCCTCCCATCTTGAGTACCCCATACCTCTACGAGCGGATGCTCCCTTAGTTGCCGAGGGAGATCATCTGGCCGATTGGTAAGAACGAGAATACGCGCTACTGGGCTTGTCGGATCAACCCTTTTGAGGGCTGAGTCAAGGTCGTCGATTTGAGACATTGAAAAGTCCTCAAGGGGTGTAGTTGTAGAAGAACAGTCGAGTGAATACTCGACTGTTTACAGGTATATCCCAAAGGTGGCGAAAAGACAATGGCACCCAAGACGGGTGCCATCTTTTTTACCTCCTACCTTTTTCTTCGAATCGCTTTTTTGACTGCCGCTTTTATGTC
>JAGVPS010000046.1 GCA_020052135.1 Minisyncoccota bacterium | reverse complement strand
TTTCTCGCGAAGGGGTCTATAGCCCCCGGCCTCGCGCTCATGGTCCATTTTTTGATGGAATTTTAAAGAGCAGGCTTGCACGGGACTTCATTTCGCGAAACTAAGGCAGGTTTCGCTATGATGAAGTCCGGTGCTTGTGACTAACGTACTTATTTCGATTTGCGACGCCTACCAAAAGCCGAGCAGAGTGAAATAAGTACATTTTGTACCTTGATTAAGAAATGATATAATTTTGCTAGTTCACCTATATGAATGATCCAAGCGTAGACAAAGGAGGTGTTGCCTATTTTGCAAAAACAGATTTCAGGAACGGCGATAGGCTTTTTGGCATCAAACGGAAGGACCGGCGACAACATATGTATGTCATCGGCAAATCCGGCACGGGTAAAACTGCCTTGCTCCACAATATGGTGGTGCAGGATATCGTGAATGGTGAAGGCGTGTGCGTGGTTGACCCGCACGGAGAATTTGTTGAAGGCATTGTTTCAATGATTCCAAAGGAACGTTTGAAAGACGTTGTCTATTTCAATCCTGCGGATTCTGATTTCAACCTAGGGTTTAACGTGCTTGAACTTCCAGACCCAAAGTACAAGCATTTGGTGGCGTCAGGACTCATGGCGATCTTTACAAAAATCTGGGCAAACGTGTGGTCGGCGCGCATGGAATATATCATGAATAACGCGATTCTCGCGCTCTTAGACACGCCGGGGAGCACGCTCCTTGGCATTACGCGCATTTTGGTAGACAAAGATTTCCGCCAGCGCATTGTCTCAAACCTCAAAGATCCGGTCGTAAAAGCTTTCTGGGTGAACGAATATGAAGCATGGCGGGACCAGTTTAGAAATGAGGCTATCGCGCCAATCCAGAATAAAGTCGGCCAATTCCTTTCAACCTCAATGATTCGAAATGTGGTTGGTCAGTCGAAGAGTACCATCGATATTTTTGATATCATGAACACCGGGAAAATCTTTCTCGTAAACGTGTCGAAGGGTCGCATCGGCGAAGATAACTCCTCGCTCTTGGGCGCCATGCTTATTACGAAAATCCAGCTCTCCGCCATGGAACGCGTGCGTATCCCCGAAGAAGAACGCAAGGACTACTATCTCTATGTGGACGAGTTTCAAAACTTCGCGACCGATTCCTTTGCGGGAATCTTGTCCGAAGCGCGTAAATACCGCTTGAATCTTATCCTTGCCCATCAGTACGTGGGTCAGCTCGTAACTGGTGGAAGCGGATCAAATGTTGTTTCAACAAAAGTGCGCGATGCGGTGTTCGGCAACGTGGGTACTATGCTCGTATTCCGCGTGGGAGCCGCGGATGCCGAATTTTTGGAAAATGAATTTTCCCCGGAATTGACGATCGAAGATATTGTGAATCTTCCCAACTACTCGATCTATCTGAAGCTTCTCGTAGACGGGATAGCAAGCCGCCCTTTTTCCGCGCATACCATTACGCCATTTAAAATTTCTAAAAATTCGGCAACTGAGAATGAAGTCATAGAAATGTCACGCAAGATGTATGCGCGACCGGTTAAAGTTGTTGAGACGGAGATTAACCGATGGAGTGGCATGATGGGCGACGACGTGTCTCCGGAGGAGCATGCGGCGTTTGGAGAGCGGCCGGTAATTCACGAGAGAAGTAGTCCTGCGTTTGATAAAAAACTCGCACAGACAAAAGGTAAATTTCCTGCCGTGTGCGATTCTTGCGGTAAAAACACGTTTGTGCATTTTAAGCCTACGCCCGGGAAGCCGCTCTATTGCGATGATTGTTTCTCAAAAATGAAAGCAGAGGGGAAAATTATTAGCCCGGCGCGAAGTATGCAGCAAACAGCAGCTCAAACCGACGTGTCTGAGCTTGCGAGCATGGGTATCGAGTTTGAAGCTCAGCCAAAACCTCGGGAGCCGGAGCGGCACGCCCCAGCCCCGAGTCGTCCGCCCCTACCGAGGCCGTCTCCGCCTCGCGAGAACCCACAAAAAGTTTTCTCTAAAGACGAACCAGTTACGAAGCCAGCCAGGGCGCCCATTTCGCTCTCAGAGTTGAAGGCTCCTCCGCAAGAGAAGAAAGAGCGGGAGAAAAAAGCGGGTGTAGGGCCTGATATTGAAGGCTTGCGTAATGCGCTCAAGAAGACGCTGGAGCAGAGGGAATAAGCGTAACCGGCAAATAGTAATTAGTAATTGGATTTAGGATTTCCCAATTACTAGTTTCTGGTTATCAATTGCTAAGCATCTTTCGATTTTTCTACTCTCTCTACGCCTGCCTGCCGGCAGGCAGGTATTCTCCGTTCCGTTATTTAGCCTTTTCTACTCTTTCTACGTAACTTCCCGTTTCTGTATTGACGCGTACAACATCACCCTCATTAACGAACAGAGGAACGGCAACCGTAGCGCCAGTTTCTAAGACGGCTGTTTTCGTGCCGCCTTGGGCAGTATCTCCGCGAACACCTGGAGGAGTTTCTTTAACTTTTAGGTCAATTTTAATCGGAGGGAGGATGCCGATGGTTTGTTCTTTGAACACAATGGCGGTTACTTCAGAATTTGGTTTCAGAAATTGAGCAGAGTTGCCGATAAATTCACTTTTAAAAGAAAAACGCTTAGAGGAGTTATTAATATCAGCAAACCAGAATTCATCGCGGTGGTTATAAAGATACTTAATCGGTGTCTTTTCAATTTCTGCTTCCTCAAACGACTCATTTTGGTGAAAATTTCGTTCAACAATTTTCCCCGTGATGAGATTTTTGATCTTTGTCTTTGCAACAGGTTTCCGCTGTTGCATGCGCAAGAATTCATATTCCAACACTTCATAGGGCTGGTCTTCGAGCACAAAAAGCATCCCCTTTTTAAGTTCGTTGTAGGAAAGCATAAGATAAATAGATGCTGTTGGTGTGGAGGGGTTGAGTTAAGAGGTTGTCCTGGGAGGGGTCTCATTTCTCCTATTGTCCCTACGCCAACAGCACGAGTAATTGTAATATATACACGCAGTCTAGGTCAAACATGTTTAGTTCTGCTAGAATTTAGAAGCTTATATGAAAGCCATTATTCTCGCCGCAGGAGAGGGAAGGCGTATGAGACCACTTACGCTTTCACGGCCAAAACCCATGATCGACATTCTGGGAAAGCCGCTCTTGCATCATATTATTGAGAGCCTTCCTTTAGAGATTACCGAACTTCTTATTGTTATCGGCTATAAAGGGGATCAGATAGAAAACTATTTTGGCAAACGTTTTGAAGGACGATCGGTTACCTACGTGCATCAGGAAAAACCATTAGGAACTGCCATGGCTCTCGAGCTCTGCCGTAAATATCTAAGTCCAGGAGAGCGGTTCCTCTTCCTTTTTGCGGACGACTTGCACAGCAAAAGTGCTATACAAGGTCTGCTCAAGCACTCCGTAGGCATGCTGGTACACGAGCATAGCGACCCCAGTCGTTTTGGAGTTGTAGAAGTTGACGAGGGAGGTCGAGTGCTCGGATTTGAGGAAAAACCAAAAATACCGAAGTCTAACCTCGTTTCCCCAGGCGTCTTTGTACTGGATACGAGAATATTTGCCTATGCTCCCATACAGCACGAGAACGGAGAGTATTTTCTAACGAGCCAAGTCGCACAATTTATAAAAGACGGAGAGATGCTGGTTGAGAAAACAGATTTCTGGCACCCGATTGGCTATCCTGACGACGTAGCATCTGCAGAAGCAGTATTACTAAAGGCTTCGGGCGGAACCATGCCGGAAAATTCTATTAAGGTTATCATTCTTGCTGGTGGAAGGGGGACGCGCATGCCGGAATCTGAGAAACATCTTCCAAAATTGCTTGTGGATATAGCCGGAAAACCGATCCTAGAACACCAGCTCGAAAACTTGACTCGACAGGGATTTCGCAATATCACCCTCTCTCTCGGATATAGGGCAGAAGAAATTGTTGCGTGGCTTGCCGCGAAACAATTTTCTGATATCAATTATGTAATCGAAACCGAACCACTGGGCACTGGCGGAGGGATAAAACTTGCGGCGAGAGACGAAAAAACCCCTTTTCTTGTGTTAAATGGAGACGTGCTCGCAGATTTTAATTTTCGCTCAGCGCTTCGGGCGAGTGGTGAGGGTGAATATGGAGTGATTTCAGTTTTAGAAATAGGAGATGTCAGCGGTATGGGAGTCGTTGAATGCGATGAATATAAACGCATGTGTGCTTTTAGAGAGAAGGAAGCAGAAAAAATTGCAGGGCTTATCAGCGCGGGGCTCTATGTACTTCAGCCGGATGACATCGCGTCCATGCCCGATTCTTTCTCTATTGAACACGAACTATTTCCGCGCGTGGCTTTGGATAGAAAATTCGTCGTACATGAGCACAGGGGCAATTACTGGTTTGATTGCGGTACGGAAGAACGCCTAAGGCGTGTGCGAGAATATTTTACAAAATAAAAATATGAAACAGCACGGCCCGTGGAAAATAAGATCAAGCGAGACAAAATATAAAAATCCTTGGATTGAAGTACGAGAAGATCAAGTCATCCAACCAAATGGCAAGCCGGGGATTTTTGGAACGCTTATTATTAAGGCAGGGGTTTGCATTCTACCCCTCGATGATAAGGGATTCGTTTATCTTACAAAGGAATTTCACTACGCTGTTGGACATACCACTATTGAAGTAGTGAGCGGAGGAATAGACAAAGGAGAAAATTCTTTGCATGCCGCAAAACGAGAGCTAGAAGAAGAATTGGGCATCCGAGCTGAAGAGTGGATAGATTTAGGACGCATTGATCCTTTTACATCTTATATTAATTCCCCAGAGTATCTATATATAGCCAGGAAGCTTGCTTTTATAGAAGCAAGTCCTGAAGAAGTAGAGATAATTGAAATGTTAAAAATTTCGTTTGATGATGCACTAAATATGGTGATGAAAAGTGAAATTACCCACGGTGGAAGCTGTGCTCTTATTTTGAAAGCCGCCCGATATCTCGGTAAGCTGTAAATCCTATGAGTAAGGGTAAAAAAGTATTCGTAGCTATGTCCGGAGGAGTTGATTCTTCCGTAGCCGCGGCATTGCTGAAAACGCAAGGATACGATGTCATAGGTGTCCACATGCGCTGTTACAATGTTGATGGGTGTGCAGAAGAAGATGCCGAGGACGCCCGCCGCGCAGCGGAAACGCTCGGCATTCCTTTTTACACTTTTGATT
>JAGVPS010000109.1 GCA_020052135.1 Minisyncoccota bacterium | reverse complement strand
CGGGCGGCTATCTCCCCCACGAGCGCTTTATCAAGACCCGATATCACGATAACATTCTTTTCCGTTTTAATTGCAATAGTTTCTGGCGGCGAGAACTTCACGGGATGCGTGAACCCAACCGCGAGCACTAGGTTTTTTCCTTCCATAGTTGCTTTAAACCCAATGCCTTCTATTTCCAGGCGCTTTTCAAAGCCTTCGCGCACTCCTTGCACAGCATTCTTTACAAGCGACGCCATAGTTCCCCAATTCGCGCGAGCTTGCGCGTGTTCTGCTTTTGAATCCAGCTTTACTTCGTTGCCGTTTATATGAAAATTAACGTATTTCAAGAGGGGAACCTGAAGCGTCCCCAGCTTTCCCTGAACTGACACAAAGCCGTTACCCAGGGAAAGGGTAACTCCTTCGGGAATACTGATAGGTTTTCGGGCAAGTTTAGACATACAGTGAGTAATTTACAATTTCTAATTTACAATTTCCAAACATTGAAAATTTTCATAAGCTACCATATCTCAAAAAGTACCTGTCCGCCGACTTTCTTTTTTCGTGCTTCATCTCCGGTCATAAGGCCTTCTGAAGTTGAAACGACAGAAATGCCATATCCCTGCCGTACGGGACGAAGCTCACGGTATCCTTTATACACCTTTACAGATGGCTTCGTTACTATCTTAATACCCCGAATTTTACCCTCTTTATCCGCATATTTCAGGTGTACCTCGATGATACGTTTTGGCATGCGCCCCTTTTTTTGTACCGAAGAAACAAAGCCGTATCTCAGCAACAATTCGAAAATAGCCAGTCCGAGATTTGAATACGGAAGCTTTATCCATTCCTTCCGTGCCGCCTGCGCATTTTTAAGTTGTATGAGGAGATCGATATACATATAAATTTAAAATGTGAAAATCAAAGTGTAAAATTAAAGTATCCCTCCAGAATGGATTTGTATAGTGGCTCATTTTCAAATTTTACATTTTCATTTTTCATTTTGAGATTTGCACTTTGCATTTTTACCAGCTCGACTTCTTTACTCCGGGAATTTCTCCGCGGCTCGCGAGCTCCCGAAAACAAATCCTGCACAGGTTGAAGTCGCGCAAATATCCCCGCTTTCGAGAACACCGGAAACAGCGCCGGACAATCCGGGTAGAAAACTTTGGTTTTTTGAGCGCTCGCGCGGTAACGGATTTTTTTGCCATGTCGTTAGTTTTTGGTAAGTGGAACTCCTAATGATTGATACCACGCGATTGCTTCTTCTTTAAGCATGGGCTTCTTCGGCACAATGGTCATTTGTATGCCAAACGAAACCTTAGAATGTTCCGGGCTTATTTCCGGAAAAATAGTATGCTCTTTAATTCCGATGGTCAAATTTCCTTGTAGATCGATATTTTTTCTTGGGATGCCGCGAAAATCGCGGACGCGAGGAAATACAACTTTATTCATGCGCTCAAAAAACGACCGCATGCGAGCGCCGCGAATAGTTGCCACGAGTCCCACCACCGTACCCTCGCGCAGTTTAAATCCCGCGATTGATTTTTTTGCTCCTCGGGGAGAGGGTTTTTGACCAACAATCGCGGCAAATTCAGCCGTTATCGCAGGAAGCACTTTGTCCTTAAAATTAGGCATGCTCGTCAGTTTGCCGATACCGGAATTTACCACTATTTTTTCCATGGAAGAAAAGGGGTTCATATGTTTTTAGAGGACCGCTTTACAACGCTTACACTGGCGGACCTTTTGTCCGCCCTCCATCTGTATCCCTACGCGAACTCCTCTTCCGCACGCGGAGCAAAAAAGGTTCACGCGAGACAATGCAATGGAACGAGGCAAAGTAATTTTCTGCCCCTTTTCTCCCTGACGTTTCGGTTTTGCGTGTTTCACATACAAATTAATTCCCTCCACGAGCACGGTCGAACGATCTTTCGCCACGTTTAATACTTTACCGGTTTTTCCCCGGTCTTTGCCTCCGCGCACCTGAATTGTATCTCCTTTTTTGATAGCCATATTGTTATTCGCAGTTGCTCATACTATTTCTTCCGCAAGACCAAAAATGCTTTCAAAACCTTTTTCTTTAATCTCGCGCGGGATCGGACCAAATACGCGGGTAGCTCGCGGTTCTCGTTTATCGTCAATGAGCACGACGGCATTGTCGTCAAACCGAAGCGCTGTGCCATCGCTTCGGCGAAGCACTTGGCGAGTCCGCACCACGACGCCCTTCACAATATCTTTTTTCTTTATTGGTTTTCGAGGCTCGGCAACCTGCACCGAAGCTATCACAATATCGCCGATATGGGCATATCGTTTCCGGCTGCCGCCCAAAACTCTAAAACACCGGACAATTTTTGCGCCCGAGTTATCGGTAACTTTAATGATGGCTCGTTCTTGTAACATATACGTAATGTAAAATTAAAAAATCAAATTGGAAAATTATGGTGCGTTTTCGACGCTTTCTTTATTTTTCATTTTGATGTTTTCATTTGGCATTTTTTTAATGACTTTCCATCTTTTTTCTCGGCTCATCGGAGGCACCTCCTTTATAACCACCTCGTCACCCACCGCGCACTCGCTGTTCTCATCATGGGCTTTAAACCGACGTGTAACATTATATGTCTTCTGATACTTT
>JAGVPS010000022.1 GCA_020052135.1 Minisyncoccota bacterium | reverse complement strand
TGAGTTTGCCACGTCATCGTCCACTCCAAAATGGGGGTCGGCCAACCCTACTTGGTCAGCCGGAAGGGGCGTGCCAACAGTAAGGGCAATGTCATAGTGCGGAATAACCCCTGCCGCATCATACTCTGCTAATGTGCTTGGAAATTTTGCTTTTGCTTCGGCCCATCGTGAACCTGTGAGATCCATAAAAATGAGTTCGGAGGCCGGGTAATATTTTTTGGAGGGAATGGCCGCGAGAAGTTTGGCTTCATACGTTTTCCAGGGGCCAATGCCGTACAACACGCGACCATCAGGGGGTTCGAATTTTGCATTGTACTTATAGATAAGGTTTGAGGGGGGCGTGGGTGATGGTTCAGGAGTAGGTGGAGGCGTGGGAATTGGGCTTGGAGGTGGTATCACAGAGCCATCATCTTCTCCGGGCACGGGTGAGGGCGGAGTGGATCCTTCAGGTGGTCTGCTTAGTACTCCTGATGGAGGGACTGGGGTAACTACCGTTTCCGGAGCTCTCCCTTTTCCATTTTCGATAAGTGATCGGATAAAAAAACCAATCGCGACTACTCCGAGAATCAACACTATTATTTTAAGAAAAGGTAGGCGGCCTGGCATAGGTGCATGAGTCGAGAAAAAGTATGCTAAAGCTGATGCAGATACTGCGGCTTCAGAAGCTCGGCTTGATAGAGCGGTTTTATGGGAGAATTTTGCAGTTGCACGTTTTTCCAGGTGGGTTCAATAGTTGTTTTAGTGAAGTCTTCATTCGAATAGCAAAATCCTTTGATATTAGAGTCGTTATTTATGAGCGCAAAGAACGGAACAAACCATTTTTCCCAAACAGTTATATCTGTCGTGCCGAGCGTTGCCGGGCCCGACTCGGGGATTATAACCGGTTTGCCGTGCGCCTTTGCATCCGCGAGGAATTTTTTGAGCTCTGCATTTGCTTTCGATTGCGAGAAGTGGAGGTCAAACACATCGACGCTCCACCAGTCCACGTAGTCGTCGCCTGGATACCAAGCGAGGTAGTCGAACGGCTGTGCGAGCGGCATGTAGTTCCACATGTAGATCGCGTTTGTCACACCCTCGGCCGCGAAGACATCAACAATGTGACGGTAAGAGGGAGCGAAGGTCGCCAGGTGGTATCCGCTCCAGTCGCCATTGAACTCGCTCGCGATACGGATGAAGACCGGCGAGTCGAACCCTTTGATAAAAGAGGCAAGTTTCTTCAGCTGGGCGTCATACTCCCCTGCGACGACTTGGGCGTCGAGTCCTGTTATTCCGGACGGGCTGGACTTCGTATAGAGGATCGAGAGTAGCGGCAGTTCATTCGGATACTTCCCGAAGGCGTTGCCGAGATTGGTGATCATCTGGTCGATGGTGAACCGCGTCTCAGTGAAGTTGATGTCGGTGCGCACCATGAACGTTTTTGTGGTTGGAAATGCGGCAAGATATGCGTCATGGTGCGCTGGGGTGAAGAGCGGCCCCGAGCAATGGATTTTTTTGCCGTCGAGATTTCCATCCTTAAGATCAGCAAAAGAGTATTGTAAAACAAACCCACTGCTTGGCGGAGGAGGTGTTTGTCCATCGCCAGGTTCAGGATCTGTGAACGGAGGAGTCGCTGGCGGTTGTGTCGGGGGTGGCGTAGTTCCCGGGCGTGAAAGGGGAGTGGGATTCACTATGGGCGGCGGAGGTGTTCTGCGCGTTTGATATCGCTCCATAACGTACGCGAGTGATACTCCGGCAATAAGAATGATAAGCGCAAAGACAAATGTTCGGGGTTTCATAGTAGCATTATAAGTATACCGTAATTTAACCACCACAAGGGATTGTTGTGACCATGAGCAAAGCTATTCTTTCACCCCACATACTTGAACGCCCGACGTGGATTCAAAGAGTCGAAGATCGGAGCGGAACATGGTTCTCGCAATGTGGAAAATGGAATAGGTTATAAAATACGCCGCGAACACATCAATCGAGTAATGATAGTGTCCGAGTATGGCGCTTGTTCCGAAGATGAGTGATGCTGCAATAAACGTGTAGCGGAGTCGGGGGTGATTCCAGAAAATAAGCGCCATGAGGAAGGGAAGCCCCGTATGCCCGGAAAAGAAAAGGTCGCCCCCGAACGTTAATTTGTTCAAGATGAAGTTTGACGGAGACGCGATGCTTGTGGGAAAGGGGCCGATATGCGTGAGTGTTATAAAAAATGATCGTATGACAATAAAAAGCGAAACGCTTTTTAGGGAAAACGGTACGCGGTGCGGGTTGGCAAGAAGAAGAATGGAGACAGCTATCCAAAAGAGTATAGATCCGTACACAAAGACAAGATCTACATCAAACACGGGAATGTTGCTCAAAATAATGTCAGTAACCGGATTACTCGCACTCTCCGTCGCATAAATTCCCGCGAAATAATTAAGAAATAAGCTCAGCACGAGCAAAACAAGGCTTATACATATTCTCCAACAAAGATTTTTTTCTTGCAATAGATTTTTGTAGCGCTCGATCATACGTCTTTTAATTTTTAGCGCACTACGGACGCTTTTTTAGTAAAGGGCCGTCTAAAAAGCGTTATCCATGCATAATTTATCAAATAGCGGAAGCCAGTACGAATAATGCCCTCCTTCCGAAGTCGACGGCCAGATGAATAGATAGTAAAGCGGTACATAAATTTAACAATTCCTACTTGAGCAAGCCGTGTTGCCGTGTCGGTATCATCGCCATAAAAAAGAAGTTTTGTGTTGTATCCCCCTATCGCTTCAAGCGCGCTCCGCCGAATGACCACGTTCCCTCCCATGACCGATGCGCCGCGCTTGAGAATTCGATTATTTAACATATACACAGGAAAGGCAAAAAGATAAAACGCCCACGCAATCAGGCGAAGATGGAGCGGTAAATCATAATACACATTGGGACCGGAAAGCGCCACTAGTTTTTGGTTTTTTTCAAACTCCCGAAAAACCTTTTCGAGCCACCATGCGTTGAGCATCGTGTCGGCATCAAGGCTTGCAATAAGATCTCCGGTTGCTACCTGTGCGCCAGTTTGTCGCGCGCCATTGGCTCCAGGGTTAGGTTCGTATACGAGGCGCACGCGTTCATATTTTTTTGCCACCTCCGCAGTTCTGTCCGTAGAAGCATTATCTACCACAATTACTTCAGCCGTAATTCCAGCCTTGTCGAGCTCGCGAAAAATAGAATTAAGGCATTTCGGTAAATATGCCTCTTCGTTGTGGGCTGGGATGACAAAGCTTAGTTTCATGTGAGTATCAACGGATAGTTTCCCATTCTTTGCTTGATGATCGATGTGTAAAGGTAACCGAAAGAGTATTCATGAACCATCGCGCGAGCAAGCGAGGCCATCCGAGCTCATGCGCGCGGCGCCCTGTTTGAAATACGACGAGACGTGGATCTATCCGCGTACGTCCTTCCCTCGCGAGGCGGCTAAAAAATTCATAGTCTTCTGACGCTACAATATCTGCGCGGAAGCCGGAAAGTTTTTTAAACATATCCGCGCGCACCATCTGGAATTCTCCCGAAGCGCGGCCGCGGTGGAATACATTGTTCATCAGGTAGTGGAACCGATTGAGAAGTCCATGAAAAAATCGGTCGCCCGTGGTAGCAAGCGTAGGAAACACCTTAATATATCCCGAGAGCCCGACAAGCTTTGGATTATTAGTGAAATCCGCAAGCGCCCGCGTAAAAAATACAGACGGATCAGAAATGGTGATGTCGGCGTCAATGAAGGCAAGATATGTTCCACGCGCCGCAGAGGCGCCCTGATTTCGGTTTCGCGCGATCGTCCGTTTGTAGACTCCTTGTCCCACGATGATGCGGTCGGCGTATGGCTTGGCAAGCACTACAGTGTGATCACTGCTTTGATCATCAGTAACGATAATCTCGTGCGGAATTCCCCGCATGCCGTTTTTCAGGTTGCGGAGCATATCCACAATCACTTTTTCTTCATTGAAAGTTGGGATGATGACGGAGATCATAGGCGGGGCAATATTTTTTTCCTGGAATATTTATAGAGGCGTGCCAGGATGAGTATGACAATAGCAACAAACGTTACGAGGGACACGGCGCGAAAACCTTTCTCGATGAGCAGGTACACGTGTCCGAAAAAATATCCGACTGCCATCGCCGTCGCTATCCATATAGTTCCACCAATGGCATTGAGCACAATATATTTCCGAAAGGGGATTTTGGCGGCGCCGGCGCCGATTAAGGTAACGAGCGCGAAGCCAAAACCCATGGTTATTTTAGAGAGCAAGAGAATATACGCCGCGCGCCTCTGGAAAACATCCTGGACCTTGAGGAAGAGCTCCTCGGAAATGTTGAGGAATTTCCCATAACGGGCGATGAATGGGTGCGCCCAGCGGTATCCTACTCCATACCAAAATGAATCTCCAATAAGGTTGCCGATGAGCAGTACCGAGAAGAGCGGAAGGATTTGCACATACTCTTGCCTGAGCAGAAAGCCTCCGATGATAGGAAGAATAGGCCCCTCAATAAGAGCGATAGGAAAGATAATTACGTACTTATATAAGAGAAGCCAGTGGATAACCGTATCAAGTGACATGGGGGCTATATTTTTCTTAGAAATTATATCATTAAAAGCCTAGAAACTACTCATATAAGCGTGCTACTATTTCTATATATGGCTGAATTTAATCGTGACGAAGCCCAGCGATTTCAGGACTCGATTCTTCTGCGCGTGCGCGAAATGGAACGCGTGCTTGATCGGGAGGTGCTGGAATATTATCGAAACGATCGAGTAGATAACTCCGAGGATTTCTATGAAAATCTACGCGGGCTTCATAACTACCTGAAGCGCGCCTATGATACGCTAGATCGTTTAATGAATGATATTGAGTGGCATCGCAATCGATAAACACGCCGTTAAGGCGTGTTTTTTGTTAAAAACGCTTTCACTAGTTTTTTTACCTCCGCGGCTGTTTTTGTTTCCATGAGTTGTGTGAGGAGCTCGCGCGCGCCGAGAAAGCCATGTACGTATGCTTTAAAGTGTTTTTTCATAACCTCGAATCTTTTGATATTCGCAAACATTTTTTCAAAAGTTTTCACATGTCGCACCATGCGCTCAAGGCGCTCCGTAAGGTCGGGTGTTTTCCCGGAGAAAAACCACGGGTTGCCAAAAATGCCTCGGCCGATCATCACACCGTCTATGCCGGATGCTTTGACTCGCGCCCGAGCCTCATCCAAAGAGTTCACGTCCCCGTTTCCTAATATGAGCGTGTCCGGCACGTAGCGATCTCGCAGTTTCAAAATTTCCTCCGTCAATTCCCAATGCGCGGGCGCGTTAGACATTTCTTTCCGCGTTCGCAAGTGTACGATGATAGCGGCAAGGTTTTCTTTGAGAAGAGAAGGAATCCAGGTAGAGATTTCATTTTTTGCATATCCTATGCGCGTTTTTACGGAGACCGGTAGGGGGTTAGCTCCTTTTTTAAGCGCTCTAATAATTTGCTTCGCGAGTTCTGGGTTTTTTATAAGCGCCGCTCCCGCACCTTGTTTTTCAACGCTCTTGTCTGGGCAACCCATGTTCACGTCCACGCCATCAAAACCCATCTCGCGGAGCATTTTCCCCACTGTTTCAAACTGTTCCGGCTTTGCCCCAAAAATCTGTGCCACAATCGGGTGCTCGAGCTTATCGAACCATAGATCGGGGAGCACCGCCTTCTTGCCTCGGGAGAGCAGAGCTTCAACCGATACAAATTCCGTCCAGAAAACATCGGGTGGAGTGCACTCGATGAACATTTTTCGAAACGCCGCGTCCGTAACATTTGCCATGGGCGCGATCGCGATAATCGGTTTTTTCAGTTTTCCCCAAAAGCCCGCGTTCATGTATAGGTAGTAGAATTACTCAAAACACAAAAAAACACCACCAACGCGGTGGTGTTTTTCAAAATACGGGGTAAGTCCTAGGAAAGATGCTTCGAGACGAGCTTAGTCATTTCGAACATATTGACCATTGCTTTACCGCCGAATACCTTTTTCAATTTCTCGTCAGCATTGATATTCCGCTTATTTACCGGGTCCTGGAGGTTATTGCCTTTAATGTAGACCCAGAGCTTCTTAACTACCTCTGATCGGGGCATAGGGCCCGCTCCCACGACCGCGGCGAGCTCTGCGCTCACCTGCATTGGCTTCATAAACGCGCTGTTTGCCATATGGTTTGTAATTTATTGATTAATGATTATTGCCTATATAGTACCCCTAATTGTCAAAAATGGCGAGAGACCCCTAGAAACCGTGAATTTTTTGGTTTTTGAACTCGACCAGGTGGATGTTTTACGACAATAGCATCTCATCTGTGCTCATTATGATCCATAAGGCAGATTGTTTATGAAAGTTTGATTGCGGCAACAATCATAACCGTGGCAGCTACAAAGCGAACTGCGTAAGTTTTAAGCGTGTGTTTTTCGAGGAGTTTTGGCGCAAAAACAGAAAACGCGAAAGCAATAATCATTGAGAAAGGAATGGAAATAATCGCAGAGGCAATGGTTACGTTTGTGCTGAATGCCTTATTAGCAGCAAGATCGCCCACAGCATTTAAGAAGCCCATCATGACTACGCCAGAGTACTTTTTTATTGGAGTAATTAGTAGCTCTTTGTAAAAGAGAGGAATGGTGCTGAGCGAGAATATTTGACTAATGATTGTTATCCCAAGAGACGCTGTCCAAAATCCATTTTCTGCAACTGCGGTTTTAATAGTAAAACCGTAGATTGCGGAAATAAGCACGGTGAACATTCCAAGCATAGTTTGTCTGCGAAAGAACGCTCTAAGTTTTAGGTGTTCATCAACGTTCAAAAAAATACCACTCACGAAAATGATTGCGATGAGGAAGTATTGGTTACTGGTAAGGACTTCGCTTAGAAATGCGGCACCGAGGAGTGCGGTAAAAACTGATCGAAAGTTATACAGAGGGCTAAGAATTGATACATCCAGTTGCTTAAGCGAGAGTATATAAAACGTGCTAACAAGAAAAGCAAAGAAGCCAGCTAACATCATACTGCCCCACGCTACCGGTATGCCGGCACCATAGGCAAGGGCAATAGGCAGGGTACCGATTAAAATAAAAAGCTGCCAAAAAAAATTAAAAAACCAAGGATTAGGAATGGCATGCTTGATCGTTAGTTTTCCAACGACCGCGTTAATACCGTAGACTACAGAAGACACCTACGCAAAAAACATATTAAAAGCTTAGCGTAGATTGGCAAAAATAAAAAATTCTGACGTTAGAGACGTAAAAAGAATACCGGAGCGCAGGTTGCAACTACAGCAATAATTTGGAGTGCAAGAATGAGGAGTGCCTGCTTTGGCGCCTGCGGTAACCACTTAGCTACAAACAATACCACTATCAGTACTTCCACAACGAGCCATAGTTGAAAGAGGTGAGCACCCGCTCCTTCATCCTTAGTTGGATATGGGGTGGGGATGCCGTATATGGAAAGAAGCGTAACAATGAGTACGAGCATCGCGAGCGAGAGCGCTATAGGAACCCACGCGCTCGGGCGTTTTAAGAGAGGAAGCATACTTTATATAAGCGATTGGGAGAGTGAGAGGTTTCTAAATAGCAAAAAATGACACGTACAAAGAGGTCATTTTTTGCTATTGTCTCTCATCGCCGCATTAGCAATCTCGTTTATAAAAGCTCTTTGCTCTAAATCTCTCTTGATGCAAAAAAAAGTTGTTCAATAGTCTTATTCATTTTGCGGCGTGTAACGGCCCAGAGCTTATCTTTATATAAATTATCATTTCATAATTAATCAGTAAACCGGTATAACCTGTGGATAACTTTCGGTTTAGTTTCGGTATAATATAGGATATATGAAAATAACTCCTCGAAAAAAGGAGCTTCTCAACTTTATAAACTCCTATAGCAAAAGGCATAGTTTTGCCCCTTCAATACCTGAAATGGCCAAGCGCTTCAAACTTGCCATTTCAACCATTCATCAACACCTAGAAGAATTAGAGGCGGGTGGACATCTCAAGAGAGGAAAATATCAGCCAAGAGGAGTCGAGCTATCACAAACCGAACAAATGATAAGTGTTCCCCTTCTTGGCACTATTGCCGCAGGAGAACCGATAGAAGCAATCCAAGAAAAAGAAACCATAGCTATTCCCAAATCTAAAGTTCCGAAGGGGGAAGTTTATGCCTTGCGTGTTTCTGGTAATAGTATGATTGAAGAGAATATAAATGATGGTGATGTAGTGATTATTAGGAATCAATCAACTGCTGAAAACGGACAAAAGATTGTTGCTCTCATAGACGAGAATGAGGCTACTCTCAAAAAGTATTATAAAGAAAAAGGACAAATAAGATTGCAACCAGCCAACCATGACCTCCAGCCAAAGTTTGTTCACCATTCTCGTTTAACAATTCAGGGAATTGTTTTAGATGTGGTAAAGACTAGCGAGGAAATAGAGCAAAAAGAAGTAAAAAAACAAAAACCAACAATCCCTACGGATCAGCGCGTACTATTCAGTTCGAACAAAAAAATCAAAATAGCAAATAAATACAGCAAAGAAGCGGATGTGGTCTTATTCCAGGGAGATCGGCTTGATTTGATGAAATCAATTCCGGATAAATCAATAAAACTGATCGTGACATCGCCACCTTATAATATTGGAAAAGAATACGAAAAGCGAACAAGTTTGGATATATATTTAGCCGCACAAGAACAAACCTTTGAAGAGGCCGTCCGAATACTGACTGATGACGGAAGCATCTGCTGGCAAGTTGGGAATCATATTGCTAAAGACGGCGAAGTCTTTCCGCTGGATGCGTTAATTTACCAGATCGGCAAAAAGTATGGGCTTAAGCTTCGCAACCGTATTATCTGGCGATTCGGACACGGCTTACATTGCACCAAACGATTTTCAGGACGCCACGAAACAATCGTTTGGTTTACTAAAGGCGATAACTACACATTTAATCTTGATCCAGTGCGTGTACCTCAAAAGTATCCGGGTAAAAAGAATTTTAAGAAAAACGAAAAATACGGAACTTTGTCGGGTAATCCTCTAGGCAAAAACCCCGAAGATGTTTGGGATATTCCGAATGTAAAAAATAATCACCCAGAAAAGACAGACCATCCGTGCCAGTTCCCGATCGAGCTTATTGAACGCCTGGTGCTATCTATGACTAACCCGGGAGATGCAGTGCTTGACCCTTACCTTGGCGTAGGAAGTTCGATTTGTGCAGCAGTCATCCATGATCGCAAAGGATATGGATCAGATATTATGAAAGAATATCTAGATACTGCTGAGAAAAGAATTAAAGCGGCAACAGACGGAACGCTGAGTCGACGAATGATGGGAACACCTGTGTATCAACCAACCAGTACTGTGAAACTTGCCGAGTTGCCAGATGAGTTTAAGAAAGCTCGAGAGAGTTTATTTGGGGCCAGGCTTTGAGCCGTTATATTTACGAAGCTTCAATTTTGTTAGAGCTTCAACGCGGTTTGTCTCAAAAAGCTCTCTTAAGGTTTGAGACTTTGTCTTTTCTTCATTAGTGAGACCGATACTCAATATAAACACTGGAATGTCAATATTGCTTTCTCCTCGATGCTCAAAGTCGACAAGCAATTGTTCGAACGAAGAAACTCCCGTAGACATCTGTTTGACGAGCTCACTGCTAGAAACAATCTCTACGCCACATTCAATGTATTTGAGATTCTTGAAAATGATCATCTTAGAGAAGATGTCGTAACCCATAAATGCATATTTGCCGAATTGGATTTCAAGACCAACTTTATTCCTGATGCCGTCCATTTCACGAAATCTTCCTTTACCGAAAGCGTGACGCGGTTCGGCAAACTTTCTCTTTCTTCCGTCTTTTGCTTTTTCCGTCCAGCCTTTTTTGTGAAGAACGGTTTTGAGATAATCGTTCATGTCCACGGGTGAGAATAGCACATGGCCTTTCTTTGTTTTTTCCTTACTCTCTTTTGTCAGACAAAGCGTGGCGTCGAGAGTCTTGATGGCATATTGAATTTCCCGAAACTCTTTTGGGTGTTTGGTCTTGAGAAAATTCTCGCCACCTTTAAATGAATATGTGTTAATGATTTTCATACCTCTTTATTTATTCCATTAACCCTTATTTTGCTTCGGTTCAAAGTTGGACATCTGCGGAGGAGGTGGGACTTGAACCCACAAGCCGCTTTTTACACGGCTACGGTTTAGTCCCGCAGAATTGGCGGAGGCGGAAGGATTCGAACCTTCGGACCGGTTCCCCGGTCAACTTCTTAGCAGGAAGTTGCTTTAGACCGCTCAGCCACGCCTCCGCCAATCCAACGGGATTGCTGTTTCTCACTAAATCGGAGATTTAGAGAAACAGGGAACAAACCGCTCCCTTACCATTTGGGGCACTCCTCCTTTGCTACTCTAGAATAGACTTTAAGCAGTATCTTTTCAAGTTTTAGTGGATTAGCTCAACATGCAAATTTGGGCTAAGATTTTCTCACATGGCCATCATCATTCCCGACTTTGTTCCTCCTGCGTGCGAAGAATGCGGCATGGGTGCGGTGCATCACCGATTGGAACGCTTTTCTTCTCGCATCGATTTAGTGGCTAGCTTTGTTTCTCGGCCGCTCGATTTTTTTACGCGTCCCGTGATGCCGCTCTTTGAGCGGTTCATAAACTACACGGGGCCGCTCTTTGCATCCGTGTTTTTGAGCACTGGCCTTGCGACAAAAGTTATGGAGCCTGACAGTCATTCTTCCGAAACCGCGCAGGCGCTCTGGAACGAGGCAAAGCGGCGCGGTATCGATATGTACGAGGTGCGTCCGTTCGGGCTTCCGCGCCGGCAATTTATCGCGCGCTATGGCACCAAGGCAGTTGCGTTTGAGGGATTACCCCGATCCTCGCGCCGACAAAAATCCATTCTGTGGATCGATGACAAGCTCCAGGTCAAAAAACGATTTCAAAAAAGCGGATTTCCGGTTGCGCCCGGAGGTGTCGCATCGAGCGAGGAGCAGGCGATCGCACTTTTTAGAACTCTCAAGAAACCGGTTATCGTAAAACCACAAAAAGGTTCAGGCGGGCGCCACACGACGGTGCATATAGAAACGGAGGAGGAGTTACGGCGGGCGTACAAGAACGCGGAGCTTGTTTCCCGGTCCTCTATAGTCGAAGAAGAATTAGTAGGGCCGGTATTCCGCGCCACGTTGATTGATGGGAAATTAGTTGCTGTGTTGCGGCGCGATCCGCCCAACGTGATAGGGGATGGTCGCTCTACGGTTAGAGAGCTCGTTGCCGAAGAGAATAAAAACCCACTGCGGCGCGGACCAGTTTTTGCGGAAATCGTGCTCGATGCTCCGTACGCAAAGAGCGAACTTACTCGTCAGAATCTTACCCCCGATGACATTCTTCAAAAAGGCAAAACAGCACACTTCCACTTTAAGGTGAACTGGGGCGTGGGCGGCATTTCGTACGATGTGACAAACGAGGCGCATTTGGAGAACATGAAGCTCTTTCAAGACATCGGCGACTACCTCGACGAAGATATCGTGGGCATCGATTTTATAATTGAAGACATCAGTAAGTCCTGGCGAGATACTAACCGGTGCGGCGTTATTGAGTGCAACAGCTTGCCCCTCATCGGTAACCACCACTTCCCGTACACCGGCCCGGTCGTGAACGTTGCGGGCGCTATATGGGACATGATCTTCCCTGAAACACAAACCCCCGCAAAGCGGGGGTAATGTGTTAACTAAATATTTAGTGTCCTCCTTTCATATGTGGAAGTATAGCACAAAACCGGATTGAGAGCAGATTCAATTGTGGATAATGCGGTTTTCTGATATCGTGCTTACACAAGAGCACCCTCCTTATATATATGGAAAAGAACACTAGCACAAAACGTCCGCCTGTCGTGGTCGTCATGGGGCACGTCGACCACGGCAAAACAACTCTTTTGGACTATATCCGAAAAAGTACCATTGCCGCGCGGGAAGCGGGTGGTATTACGCAATCCATCGGCGCGTATGAAATCACGCACCCTTCGGCAGGCTCAGGGCAAGTGCACAAGATAACCTTTATCGATACGCCCGGGCACGAAGCATTTTCACGAATGCGCTCCCGATGCGCGCAGGCCGCTGACCTCGCGATTCTTGTTGTTGCGGTAGACGATGGGGTGCAACCGCAAACCAAGGAGGTCATAGCAACCATACAGGCCGCAGAGATTCCGTACGTTGTTGCTTTGAATAAAGTTGATAAAGAAGGAGTTGATATTAATAAGGTGAAAAACGAACTCACTGCCGCGGGTGTACTCTTGGAAGGATATGGCGGATCGGTGAGCTTTCAGCCGGTTTCCGCGAAAACCGGAGAGGGAGTGAACGAGCTCCTCGACCTGCTTATCTTAGCAGCTGACTTAGGCGAGCACACTGCTCATTTGGAGGCACTCGGCTCTGGGGTGATATTAGAATCTCGGCTCGACAACCGCCGTGGCATCTTAGCCTCAGGCATTATTAAAGAAGGCACCGTGCGCACGGGGCACTATGTCCGCGCGGGGAATGCGATTGGAAAAATTAAAGGACTTGAGGATTTCATGGGTAAGCGCATCACCGAGGCAGTACCCTCAGCACCTGTGTTGATCTTTGGTTTTGAGAGTCTGCCTAAAGTAGGCGATGCGTTTGAGACGAGCGAGAATCCATTCCCCGCGCCATCGGTTTCAGGAAAAAACGAGAAAGCAACAACGCGCGCCATGGGAACGAAGGAGGGCGCGACGGTTCGCTTGATGCTCAAGGCCGACGTCAGTGGTTCGCTCGAGGCGTTGGAGCAGATTGTGGCGAGTCTTCCGAAGCCGGAGGCAGTTGAGGTAAAGGTAATGGATGCAAGCGTGGGAGATATTTCTGATGGAGATATTAATTTCGCGGCATCATACGGAGCTCTCGTGATCGGATTTAAAGCAAAAGTAACAAAAGCGGCCTCCACGCTTGCGGAGGCGCACCAGGTGCGCATCGTTACGTCGGATATCGTCTACGACCTTGTAAAAACTCTTGAAGATGAGTTTCGCCGGCTTGATAAAACGGTGATTAAGGGCGATTTGGAAATTTTAGCCGTGTTCGGGAAAAAAGGAGGGAAGGACCAGATCGTGGGCGGTAAAGTAGTCATGGGCGCTTTGGAAAACCAGGCGAGTGTGGGCATTGAGCGGAAAGGAGCGTATCTTGGAGTTGGGAAAATAGTGAATCTCCAATCTCAAAAAAAGAACGTTATTTCGCTTGCCACGGGGCTTGAAGGAGGGCTCTTGGTGGATTCGGAAATGGTGATCAAGGTAGGAGATCATCTCATTGTTCGTTAACGAACAATGAGAATTCCTAATTTCAAATTTCTAAATCCCAAATAATCTCAAATTTTAAAAAAGTTCCAACTATTTTGATTTTATCATTGTAGATTGTTTAGAAATTAGATATTGGAATTTAGAAATTAATTTATTGTATGCGCCTCCATCGTAAAGAACGTCTCGGTAGCCTCATTCGCGAAGAACTCGCGCTTATGATCGCGCGGGAAATTGAGCTTCCGGGCGTACTTCCCACCATTACCGATGTGGTGGTTGACGATGACCATTCACACGCCACGGTGCGGGTGAGCTTCTTCCCGTCCGACACATCTGAACGGTCACTGAAGATCATTCAGAAGGAACTTCCACGTTTTGAACATATGCTTTGGAAAAAGCTTGGTGTGCGGCCGATGCCGCATCTCACGGCTCATCTTGATCGGGGGCCGGAAAACGCGGCGCGGGTTGAAAAAGCTTTATTAGAAGATGGTATTGAAAGTAGTGACTAGTCTGTATAATGTAGAAAGATTCATAATGGCCACGTGGTGAAGCAGCTAACACGGCGGTCTGCAAAACCGCTATTCATGGGTGCAAATCCCATCGTGGCCTCTATTGTTTGGTTATTTAGTTTGAGCTAGCATTAAGGCCATGCCGAAAAAGAAAAAGAAAACCACAATTGACGATCTGGCGGTGATGTCACAAAAAGAGTTTGCTCTTATGCATAAAGAGTTTGCACGAGTGCACGAGCATTTAGATCGGCACGATAAAGAATTCGCGCGACTCTATGAAGAGGTTGTAGGTATTAAAATGGAGTTGGAGGGCATTAAGCTTCGCATGGGCGAGATGGCATTTCGGTTTGAGGTGAACGCGCTTGAACGTCGTCTTAAGAAGGTAGAGGGTAAATTAGGAATCAAATAGATTTTTGCCCGGGTGGCGGAACCCGCCATAGGCGGGCAAGCTGGCAGATTTAGTCGCCTCTGGTGACCGCAGACCATATACTTTAAAATCGCATTAAGCCCGGGTGGCGGAACTGGCAGACGCAGAGGCCTTAAGAGCCTCCGACAGCAATGTCTTGTGGGTTCGACCCCCACCCCGGGCACATCGCAAATGTAAAGTGCAAAAATCAAAATGTAAAATTACTTCACCTCATCGACAAAAACCGCCATGGTTCGATAGTTTGACGGACTCACTACAAGTAAACTCACCACAGGGAGAACCCGGAGGAAAACAACATTTTAATTTTGCTTGCACTGAGCAAAGTCGAAGTGGGGAAAGAAAAATTTTTAATCTTTATGGGGCAACAAGAACGACCGAAAATTGAACAGGAAGTATCTCCTGAAAAAGCGGAGGAATTACGCTTAATGAAAGAGCGCATTGAGAGTTCGTTAGATGATGAAGAAACGCGCGCAAAAGTAGCAAGCGATTTTTCATATACTTTTGAACAGCTCGGTCTCCCACCTGAAAAAGCAAGAGAACTTTGCGATAATGTTTTTGCATTACTAAAAAATGATAAACCTTTGCCTGATATTGAAGCTGAAATTTTACACATATTTGAAAATATTAAATTGAAAGTTGGTGATAAAGAGCCAAACTTGATTGAAATTTTGCATGAAAAATTGAGAGACCGAGCCAAAATAATTGCTTCTCAAGTTGCGCCGCACTTGGGAGATGTGAAAGAGAAAGCGATTGATTACGGAGCTGGTGATGGGCAAGTAACGCAAATGTTGCATGAC
>JAGVPS010000106.1 GCA_020052135.1 Minisyncoccota bacterium | reverse complement strand
CGCGCCGGGGTTAATGGTAATACTTGCCGCGGCGTTTGCGGGTTCCGTGCTCTTAGATTGTGTTTCCACTAACGCACCTACCCCCTGGAAAGAAAAAATTGCAAGATACAGAAAGAACGCGACTGCAGGAAAAAAGAAAGTCCACTTCAAGAAACTCTGCCACCAGTCGTGCCAATACTTTGAAAGCGACGGGATCACAAAGAACAGCCAGGCGAGCGGCATGAGGATGAGAAGGATGGTAATGTAGACGTACCGCACGAGGAGCATGAGCGCTATGCCCCACATCGTGATTGCGGTCAGCGCGGCGGTTACTATAACGGCGATGAGCGAAAGAATAAGGCTCAAAAAACCCGTAAACGTGTTTAAAACTGCTCCTCCGACTGCGCCCCCTACCGAAGAGCTGTTGATACTGAAAAGATTTTGAATGCTGAATACATTTGCAAACCTATCTGCAAATCCGGAGATGTTTCCGTCAAGACTTGCCGCCTTAATGAAGAACCCGCCGATGATGCCGGTAAAATCGAGAATGACACCGGCAATGAGCAGGCTGAAGTTTACGAGCACCGTCGCAATGATGAGGTTGCGGAGCAACTTTTTAGTTTCATACCCTTCGAGGCGGAGAATGGTGGTAAACGCGATGAGAATAATAGCGAGTACAAAGCCCAGATTTGCGATACTCAAGCTTATCTTAAAACCAGCTTGTACGAGATTACTTCCCACAACGCCCTGGTTTACATTGATAATGATGGTAATAAAAGAGGCGGCTAAGCTAATAAAAACCGCGAGGACGACTCCCACTACGTAGCCAACAGTGATAGCAACCCATCGGAACACATTGCGCATACCGCAGAATATCCAATCCCACCCGCAGTCTTCGTAGAGATTGTCTGAGGTTTTTAATTTTGCCTGCGCTTCAAGTTCTGCCTTATCCTTCTCTATCTGATCTTTGTTTTGTGGGTTAGGGATATTAAGTTGGTTATCTTTTGCGGATTCGGATTGTGCCGAAACTGGTGTGACGGGGAGGTACGCAAAGAGCATCAGAGCAACAACTCCTACACAAAACACCCGCGCGATTATTGTTAGATGCCGAGCGTGCATAGGGTAAGATTTTGATTAAATGCGGCTTCATTTTGCGCAATTTTGTTTTTGATGTCCAAGCTTTGCGCCACAGCTCCAGATTCAAGCGACACCGCATGCGAGGCATTCAAAACTCCAGTTTTTGCCGCCTCATTTCCGAGCGCGCTAAGCTTTGTCCACTGATCATCTTTTAACGCTGTAATTTTATCCTTCAGTTCATTCAGCGTATCAACCGTCTTTTGATTGGCAGTTCCATCGGTTTGGATGGTAGAGATGAGCGAGGTTGCCCAGGCGATGTCCGCGTTTACAACTCCGATATATGCGGGGAGGTTCGGACAAATAAGTAGAGCAAATTGGGAAAGTAACGCCTGAAGCGAAACCCCGTATGCATTCAATTTATTTGTCGAGTCTATAAAAAGCGTATGTGCGTTTACTCGCGGAGCAAGGGACGCGTCAACGGTTTTTGTAAGGTCAGCTTTCGCCGCGCCGAACGGATCATCCGTGGCGGCTCCTCCCTGCGCGGCATAGTTTAGGCACGTGCTATATTCTGGCTCCGACAAACCCTCGCAGGCCTTGAAAGTATTTGGGTTAAAGCTACCCCCGCCTGGTTTTTTACTGGTTGAAAGTCCCTGGATGCCTTCTACTCCCGCTATAACAAGGCGATTGATAAGAGCGTCTGCGATTGCCGCGATATACGCACTGATGTCTTCGGCGTTTGCAAGCCAATCAAGGTCAATGGTAACTGCTTTATTTACGAGCGCCGCAACAGTCTGTCCCGGGGTAGTTATTTTACAGGTGCCTGGTATATCTTTGCCATTTGCATCTTTTTCACATTTTTTAGTGCTTAAGAATCCTCCGCTTGCAAGACCTTCGTTCTGCGCGGCGGTTTGCGCTTCTGCTCGGCGGTTATCAAGCTCCGCTATGGCAAGAAGCACTGAGCCGTAGTAATTGTTTTGCGGTGCCCATGTTTGGGTATACGTGATCCAGCTACCGTTTTGAAAGTCCTCATAGAAATTTTCTATATTGCCCACTACTTTCGAGAGCGTACAGGTTGCTCTTTTGGAAAATGTAGGCGGTTCGATTAGGGAAAGCTGTACTTTTAAAGCGAACGGATCACACAAGAATCCCGCTCCCAGCTCTTTCTCAATAAATTGCCCCGCAGCGTCATCAGCCGCATTTTTTAAAAATGCCTGCCAATCATCAATGAATTGAGGAGTTCCGCCCCCCTGAATCCAGTTAATAATCTGGTCTACCATCATATCGAGGATCTTTTTCTTTAAAATTTCCATAAGGGAGGCAAGTACGCTTCCTAAAATTGAGGAGCAGGATTCCGCAGTTTGTTGCCCCGCAGTTATTTTCGCGGCATTTATTAGATCAGAATTTTTTTCATATGTCGGTACTGCATCGCCAAATGAGATGGAAATGCCACCCGCATCTTTTACTGCATCTATGGCGCCACCTATCGCGCCACCGAAGAATCCGGTTATAAATCCTCCCAGCTCACACGCGGCTTTAATGATTGCGCCATTACCTCCGCTTTCGGCAAATGCTTTATGTGGACTGGAAAAGACCGGCAACAACATTAAAACAACCGCGAGATATATTGGCAGAGCTTTTCTAAAAAATGTATAGAGCTTATTCAATACCATGGGTTTTTTTGCTTTCTATAAACTTCTCCTCTAACGCACGCATATCGCCAAAGACAGTGGGTAAGAGATAAAATGCGGCCAGGCTCTTAATGGGATCTGTGCCCGTTTCCCCAATCGCTCGAAAGATATTTTTTTCTGTTGCCAGCATCTCAATTTGTTCTCGATGAAGTTCCTTCATGGATTCTGGTGTTGGCAAAGATGTAAGTGCGGTGACTAGATCTTCAAGCACGGTTGCGGCGCCGTTGAATGCAGTAAAGGGATCTTTGGTGTATATGACGGGCATCGCTACTCGGCTCTCGGCAAGCATTTGGTCAAGTTTTGAAAAATACTCTTCTATCGTTTTTGGAGAATTTTCCTCAATGGAGAGCTCGGCAAGATTTATTTGAGCTTTAAAGGTTTCGTAGCTAATATTCTGAGCATCTCTAATGGCCATATTTACTGCTAGGTTGGGATCAATTGCCTGAATTGCGGCAGTCCCATTACGGTCGGTAGGTCCCTCGGGGTTTTTCTTGATGATTTCTTTTGCAAGCTCAGCAGCAAACGCACGTGTTGTATTTAAGGATTCTTCTTCGGCAGTTGGTATTTGAGGCAAGGGTTCAGCGTGAGAAGAAAGCGTTTCGGTAACGAGAGCAACCTGTTTCTCTAAAGAAGGAGGAAGAATCGCTATTTTTTTAACACGTGCGCCAGCAAGATACACGCCCGAAAAAAGCGCGGCGGACAGCAGTATGAAGACGCCTAAAAATTTCGAGGCCATTATGGCTTTATTTTATACCAGAATGCTTAAAAACAACACTCCACAGCCTATAAAAAGCGTATTTGTAAGACAATTACCCGCGTCTTTCGAGGTGTTTGATACCACCCCTATTGAAGAAATGGAGCTCCGCCAACCCTCAGTGTTTTCGGTGAACGCCCGGAGCAACTATGATCTGTATCCTCTTATGAACGACCTCTCTACGTTTCTACACTATTAACTCTGCGCTATTTCTATGCACGTGCATAGAAATAGCGCAGAGTTATATATCAGTTATCG
>JAGVPS010000072.1 GCA_020052135.1 Minisyncoccota bacterium | reverse complement strand
TGCGCGCCACCCTTTTTCAATTTATACACGGACTCCGATCCAAAGACGAAGCGACGCGCCGTACATGGCTTATTGTCCTGAGTGCCGGATCTATGCTTATAGTCATCGGGCTATGGGTGCAATACGTACGCTCTTTCGTACTCACCGAGAATACTGAGGTTGTCGCACAAAGCGCCATTGCAAAACCAAACTTCGCGGCAGTGTTTAGCACCGGCGTGCGGGTACTTTCCGACAAAGGCAGGCGAACGGCAGAAACAATTCGCAGACGCCTCGGGCAAGAGCATCGCATTGTTATAAAAAATCCGAATCGCAATTTTATTCTTGAAGGATTGGAGTCGCCTGCGCCTGTTTCGATACCAAAATAGTTTTCTATTTCTACTATGCCTAATATTGAGAAGAGGGAGATTACCGCTGAACTGCAAGAATCTTACCTTGACTACGCAATGTCAGTGATCGTGTCCCGCGCGCTCCCGGACGTGCGCGACGGCTTGAAGCCGGTACAACGCCGCATTCTTTGGGCTATGTGGGAGTCGGGTCGCACCGCGGACGCAAAGCTCAGTAAATCGGCAAATGTCGTCGGCGAAGTCATGGGGCGATACCACCCGCACGGCGATTCGGCTATTTACGACACGCTTGTCCGCATGGCGCAGGACTTTTCGCTCCGCTACCCGCTTGTCATCGGCCAAGGCAACTGGGGATCTATTGACGGAGACAACGCGGCGGCAATGCGGTACACCGAAACGAAACTTTCAAAAATTTCCGCAGAGCTCTTAACCGACCTCGAGAAAGAAACAGTGGACTGGCAACCAAACTACGATGGTTCTCGTAAAGAACCAAAGGTGCTTCCCGCGGGCATTCCCGGACTTCTTTTAAACGGCGCGGTCGGTATCGCGGTCGGCATGGCAACCAATATTCCCCCTCATAATCTCGGCGAAGTTGTTGATGCTACGTTCCATCTAATGGAGAACCCAAAAGCATCCCCGCTTGATCTCATGCAGTTTATCCAAGGACCCGACTTCCCAACCGGCGGGATTATTTACGACAAGAAAGCGATCGCGGAGAGCTATGCGACAGGACGGGGCTCTATGACTATGCGCGCGGTTGCGGAAGTTGAAGAGCGAAAAGGATCCAAGAACTCGCCAGAACGGTCTGGTCGTTCGGGCGGGTTTGACATCATTATTTCCGAAATTCCTTATCAGGTAAATAAATCCGAGCTCATTATAAAAATGGCGGAACTAGTGCAAGAGAAAAGAGTCGAGGGCATCCGCGATATCCGCGATGAATCCGATAAAGATGGCCTTCGCATCGTGATTGAACTTAAAAACGATGCGGCGCCCCAGAAAATATTAAACCAGCTCTATAACCACACCGATCTTCAAAAAGATTTCCATTTAAATATGCTGGCGCTTTCGGACGGCATCCGACCGCAGGTGCTTTCCATAAAGGACGTGCTTGAAGCGTACATTGAACATCGAAAAGTGGTGGTTCGTAGGCGCGGGGAGTTTGAATTAAAGCGCGCCAAAGAACGAGCTCATATTTTGGAGGGCTTGGCGAGGGCGCTTTCTGCAATTGATCGAATTATCGCAACTATCAAAAAATCAGAAGACCGGGACGATGCCCGGAAGAACTTGATGGCTGGTTTTAAACTTTCAGAGATGCAGGCAAACGCGATTCTCGACATGCGCTTGCAGACGCTTGCGGCCTTGGAACAACAAAAAATAGAGAATGAGCTGAAGGAAAAACGGAAACTCATTGAGGAATTGGAGCTCCTGCTCAAATCTCCCGCAAAAATTTTGAAGGTTATTAAAGAAGAACTCGGGGCTGTGAAAACTAAATATGCCGATCTGCGCCGTACGCGCGTGGTTGCCTCAGGACTCAAGGAGTTTAAGGAGGAGGACCTCATCCCCCAGGAAGAAACGGTCATTACCTTCTCAGCGTCCGGGTATATCAAGCGGTTGCCCCCCGGCACATTTAAGAGTCAAAAGCGCGGAGGCAAGGGACTCATCGGCTCTGATGTTGCTGATGAAGATTTCTTAACGCACCTTTTGGGCGCCTCCACGCACGACAATATTCTATTCTTTACGGATCGCGGCCGAGTGTTCCAGACTAAGGTATGGGAAATACCTGCCGGCTCGCGCACGGCTAAGGGCAGGCCCGTGCAAAATTTCCTCGAGATTCCCTCGGATGAAAAAGTGAATGCGATTGTGGCATATCCCGAAAGTACCAAGGAACAAACTGCTGAAGGCGCGCGCTATCTCACTATGCTGACCTCGCGTGGCATGATCAAAAAAACCGCCCTTCTCGACTTCAAAAACGTCCGCCGCACCGGCATTATCGCGATCAAACTCAAAAAAGGAGATCTGCTCCGCTGGGTTAACATCTCAAGCGGCGATGACCACGTGGTTATCACAACCGCAGGCGGTCAATCTATCCGCTTCAAAGAATCTCAGATTCGCGCCATGGGTCGCGGCGCGTCAGGCGTCCGCGCGATTCGCTTGAAGGGAGCCGATGTGGTGAGCTCGATGGACATCGTTTCAATTGCCATGCAAAAAACCGAAAAAGGAAAAGCGGGTACGCGCCTCTTGGTCCTCATGGCGAACGGTTTTGGGAAACAAACGCCTCTTTCCGAATACCGCCTCCAGAGCCGCGGCGGATCGGGTATAAAAACGGCAAAAGTAACCTCGAAAACAGGCCAGGTTATGTCTGCTCACCTTGTGGATGGCACTGAAGAAATTCTCGCGCTTTCCGCCAAAGGACAGATTATCAAAACAGAGCTGAAGGATGTCCGCGTCGCAAGCCGCGCAACCCAGGGCGTCAAAGTAATGACTTTAAATCCGGGAGATAAGCTGATCGGGGTGATCTGCCTTTAAAAAAGTAACTGGTAATTGGCAACCAGTAATTGGTACAATGTATTTGTAATCTTTCCAGTTTCTAATTACCGATTACCATTTACTAATTACTCATATGCCTCGCTCCCGGCTCATCATCATCGGCGCAGTATTCGTTATAGGAGTAATTCTGGTATTGCTTTTTACCGGTGTGCTTCCGGGTCTTCGCGCAAAAACATCGCCCCCGGTTCCACTTACGGTGTGGGGAGTTTTTGATACACCAGAAACCTTCGGCCTTATCTCAAGCGCCATGGGGCCGCAGTATACGACAACCTATCGTTCGTTCGACGTTTCATCATATGAAACGAATCTCATTAACGCCTTGGCCGCGGGAAAGGGACCTGATGTATTTATGATTCATTCGAGCTGGCTTCCAAAACACTTTGACAAGCTCGTGCCCGCATCGGATGAGCAGATCTCCTTCACCGACTTCCAAAAAAGTTTTCCAACGGTCGTGCGTCAGGACTTTGCTCCGGATGGAGCTATTTACGCTCTTCCCCTTTATATAGATACGCTCGCGCTCTTCTATAACAAGGATCACTTTGACAGTGCAAATATCGCGTTTCCTCCTGCTACCTGGACAGACTTCCAGGAGCTTATCCCCCGCTTGCGCGAGCTTGATGCGTCCGGGAAAATCCAGCGCGCCGCGGCGGCAATGGGCGGATCAAATCGGAATGTTAACCGGGCCACGGATATCCTCTCCGCTATTATGCTTCAGGCAGGCGTTCCCATGGTTGCTCCCGACTTCTCGCGCGCGACCTTTGCCGCGACCGGGAAAGACACGCTCGCGTTTTATACAAAATTTGGAAACTCTTCAAACACGTATTACACCTGGAGCGATAATTTTAAAAATTCCATCGATGGGTTTGCCGACGGCACGGTCTCAATGATGCTCGGCTATGCCTACCAGATTCCACTGCTCAAGGAAAAAAATCCGTTTCTAAAATTTGCCGTGGCTCCCCTGCCACAGCTTGCGGGCGCTTCACAAAAGGTTTCGTATGCAAACTATTGGGGATTGGCAGTCTCAAACCGCTCCGCGCGCCCGCAATCTGCATGGAACTTTATCAAGGGCGCAACCACAAACCCGACCGCAGTGAAGCAATATACTACCGCCGCTCGTCGCATTCCCGCCCTACTCACACAGTCGCTTTTTGACGCGGCAAATAAGGACCCGGAGCTTGGGCCATTTGCGAGCCAGATCCTTATAGCCCGTTCCTGGCCGCAGGTAGACAGCACTGCCATTGATGCCATATTCTCAAGTATGATTGAGATGGTGCTCGCAGGCCAGAAAACATTAGACAAGGCGCTCCGCGAGGCAGAGGATGCGGTGTCCGCACTCATGCAACAAAATCTGAAACGGCTTTAAAAAAAATATGAAGAAATTACTCGTGCTCGCCGCGCTCCTGTTCATCGTTCTTATTCCTTTAGTGGATGTATTGCATGTTCGTCACGCATTTGCGGAGGGTGACAATCCAACGTCTTTTATCCCCGGCGAGGGAGAGGAGGGATATTGCGATCCGACAAAAGCCGACATTAAGAAGGGGGATCTCAATCCAGGGGGAGCGGGTTGCGGATTGGATGATTTTGAAAAACTACTCCAGAGAGTTATTAAATATATCACGTTCATCGTCATTCCCATTGCCGTAGGCGTGATTATTTACGCGGGTCTTGTTATGATGATCTCAGGGGCAACGGGCGGAGAGGAGCGAATAAGCCACGCGAAAAAAATGATGCAGGTTGCGCTCTGGGGCATTGTGATTGCCTTGGGGTCGTATCTCATTATCAACTCCATCTTCGTTGCGCTTACGGGAAATAAGGCCGAGGAAAAAATACAAGAAATCAATGCAACACCTTAAAATATATCTCTGGGCATTTTTTCTACTTTTAGGAACTCAAGTTTTTGCTCAAGGAGGCAGTACGGTTACCCCTGCGCCAACGCCTGGAGGAAGCACGGTTACCCCTGCGCCTCCTACACAATTTTTACCAAATCCCCTTGGTGACCAAACTATCCCCGACGTGCTCTGCCGTATTGGTGGATGGCTTTTTACAATTGCCATCCCCCTTACCGCAATCATGATCATTATCGGCGCCTTCCAGATTATGTTTGCCGGAGGCAACGAAGAAAAGGTTGCTACAGGCAAACGCACTATTATCTATACGGTGGTGGGATTCGCGATAATCCTCAGCGCCACAGGCATCATATACGTTATTCAGGAACTACTAAATATAGGCGGAGAAAAAGTATGCGGATATTAAATCTCTTCTCTGGAACTAAATTATGCACAGCGATGGTTCTCGTGCTCCTCATACTGTTAACTGTTCCCTTTTTTGCGAGCGCTCTTACGGTATATGAAAAACCCCCCGCTCCTTCATTCACAACGTTTGGCCAGTTTGTAACGAATGTGCTTGGCAAACTTCTGGGGTGGACTCTTACTTTGCTTATTGCTCTTGCCGCGATTTATATTATACTTGCGGCTTTCGCGTTTCTTACAGCTGACGGCAGTGAAGAAAAGATACAGGTAGCGCGGCGAAGGCTTATCTATGCGGCGGTTGCGATCGCTATCGCCTTGTCTGCAACTTCTGTAGAGTTTGTGGTTCGGGGCTTGGTGAACCCCGGATCAGGCGGGGGTTCTGTAAATGTTCCTGACACCACGCCCTATGAATACCAAACCGAAATGGGCGCAGGGTTTCCATACCCAGGCGGTCCCCACTAAGTAATTGAATCTATACATTCCTTTCGCTATACTATTCTCTAGTAACCAACGGGTGAAAGGTCGAGACAAAAAACACATACGTATTTATATGAAATCTATCATACAGAAAATCACTTATGGTGCAGTTCTTGGTTTTTCAGGACTTCTCGTGATGAGCTCGGGAGCGTTGGCGCAGAACCCTACGCAGGTCATCCCCCCCACACAAAAATTCAGCAAGTTTGAAGATATTCTTGGAATCATCAATACATTCTTGAGCTGGATATTCACGCTCCTCCTCGTACTGGCCGCGATCTTTATCATTTTGGCTGCCTTCTACTACCTCACCGCTGGTGGCGATGAGGAAAAGATCAGTAAGGCAAAGAGTCGGCTTAT